>JAYRVQ010000032.1:0-2347 GCA_041918465.1 Anaerolineales bacterium | reverse complement strand
GCCCGCCTCGGCAATAAAAGTGGGGATATCGAAATCGCTGGCCGAGGCCGAGAAGATGACATCAGAATCGGGGACGATCTTTTCGCTGGGAGTTGTCTCCGCTTCGATTCGGTCTGGGACGATGAGCAGGGTTCCGGCTTCGATCAGCCCACCCGCTGGAAGGTTTTTTGGCGAGGTGATCTCCGTCTTGTCCACGCCAAAATGTACGGCCACCGCTTCCATGCTGTCGCCGCTTTGAGCGTAATACAGGATTGGCTGGTCTTGCGGATTGGGAGTGACGACTTGCACCAGTGTCTGCGTTGGGATGGGATCGGTGGGTGCGAACGTTGCCGCCTCTGTTGGGACAAATGTGTCCGTTGGGCTGGGGGATGAAGTCTCCGATGCGGGGATGGTGGCAGTGGAACTGCGCGCTGTTGGGGTGGACTGGACTCCCCACAGCGAAGAGTCGGTGGCGCAGGCTGTCAATGCAAACGCGGTAAGGAGGGTGATGAGCCGTTTCATGCTGGCGGGAATTATACACGCGTGGGGCGGTATGGAATCCCGCCTTACCTTGCTTTCATGTATCCATGTAGGGCGGAATGCCATTCCACCCTACCGCGTTATCATATTCTCTTCCGTAATTCCTTCCAGCGCTTCGAGGATGATGCCTGCGCGTTCGAGGAAGCCATCGTATTCGATGCCCGCGCTTGTCGGAGTCCAGCCATCCAGCATGAAGGGGATATGACCGTCCGCGTTGACCCACTCGCCATTGTATTTGCGCGCGATGTGAACGTGTGTGCCGTTGGAGAGGCCGCCCTCGCAGGAGGCATGTCCGATGCGCTCACCGCCTTTGACGCGCGTCCCCGCTTCGACGCGGTCGCGCGTCTCGATGTGCATGTACAGGATGACCCAACCCGTTTGTTCGTAGCCGTCGCCGTCAATATCCTGCACCACCTGACCATCGCCCGTGCGGATAATGAGTCCATCTGTCAGCGCGGTGACCCAGTCCTCGGACTGGAAACAGCCCAACACGTCCCCGATCGGAGCGAAGTCGAGCGCGGCCCAGGCGGAGCCATCCGCCCACGCGCCGTGCGGTCCGCCGGTGAAGGCCCACGTCACGCCGCGCTCGAAGGGCAGGGCCATGCGCGGTTGGTGGAGCCAGTCTGGGACAACGGGATCAACCGCAAAGTCGAAGGGCGAACCGAAGAGGAAGAAATAAGTGTAGAACAGACTGCCTTCGGCGTCGCCCATGTCCACCTGCCAGGCGGCACGGTCATCCAGTTTTGCGAACAGGTTTTGCACGCCCGCCGTCCCGGCGTTGATGCCGCCGTCAATCGGCACCACCGAGCCATCGGATAGCACCCACGCGGAGAGGGCGTTGGCGCGCCAAAGGTAATAGCCGCGGTTGAGTTCGTTGGCGGCGTAGGTCAGCTGCAAGTACAGGCCGAGGCGGCTGGGGTCGGCGATGCCGAGAGCGTAATCGGTTTGGAAGGGCGCGGCGTTGTTCACCCAGCCGCTGCGATGTTCGATCAGCGCGAGCAGGAGCCGCGGGTTGACGGAATAATTTTGCGCGACCAATTCGATGATCTGCGCGGCGGACAGATATTCGCCGTCCACTTCCTGACCGAACGAGGCGAGATAGCCGTTTCTCTCTTTGATGAAATTCTCGATGTTGAATTTCGCGCTGGCGGGACCGTAGACCAACTCGGAATCGGGGATGACTTTAAATGACGACCCGGCCGCGCCCGCTTCTGCGACGGGGATAACAAGCGTCTGCCCGACTTCGAGCAGGTTCGCGTCTGTCAGACCATTGGCCTGCATCAGCGCCTCGAGGCCGACTCCGTACGTTTGGGCGATACTGCCAAGCGTATCCCCGGCCTGGACAACATACTGGTCCACGTCGCGGCGCGCGGTGGGCAGGACGCGCAGTTTGTCGGGTGTGGGCGTGTAGATAGGTTGGCCTACGGGACGCGAGGTGGGGAGCAACTGGTCGAGCGGAATCGCGGTGGGGACGATGAACGGCATCTCCGTGGGCGTGGGCTGACCCGGGACAGTTGTCACATCCGCACTGGTGGGGACGATCACAGGCGAACTTCCATCCAGCGGCACGAATGGGTTGTAGCCGACGGGGGTGACGGTGGGGGCTTCGGTCGCGGTTCCGCAAGCGGAGAGGAGGATTGCAGTAAGCAGAATGCGGAAGGCGGAAGGCAGGCGGTGGGTTTTGTGCATGAGGGCGATTGTACCAAAGACAGTAATCAGTGATCAGTCTTTAGCCCGCGTGGCTTGACTTTTTGAAGGATGTTTTGTAGGAGGGGGATTAATATTCAATTACTAGGGATAAATCTTCCTGATAGAATTGATTGGGAGT
>JAYRVQ010000031.1:0-4353 GCA_041918465.1 Anaerolineales bacterium | reverse complement strand
CGCTCCAATTCCTGCGGACGGAGCACGTACGTCTCGATGGGCTGACGGCCAGCGGGCATTTCGTCCATCACGGAGAGGTCGAGGTCGCCGTAGAGGGTGAGGGCGAGCGAACGCGGAATCGGGGTGGCGGTCATCACCAGAAGATGGGGAGTCGTGCCTTTGTTGCGGAGCGCAGCACGCTGTTCGACGCCGAAGCGATGTTGTTCGTCAATGACGGCGAATTGCAAATCCTGGAATACCACGGGGTCTTCGATCAGCGCGTGCGTGCCAACGATGACTTTGATCGTGCCGTCCGCAAGTCCCGCGCGGATTTCTTCTTTTTCTTTTTCGGGTGTGTCGCTAACCAACAGACGAACATTCGTGCCTGAAAGCAAACTCGTAAAAGTTCGCAAATGCTGTTCGGCGAGGATCGAGGTCGGCGCCATGATGGCGGCTTGCGCGCCTGATTGATTGATCATCGCGGCGGCGAGCGCGGCAACGACAGTCTTGCCCGAACCGACATCGCCTTGCAAGAGACGGTTCATCGGGCGGCCAGAGTTGAGGTCGCGGCGAATCTCGTCCACGACGCGGGTCTGTGCGCCTGTCAGGGTGAAGGGAAGGCCAGTTAAACGCGCGCCCAGCCACTCGTCGGAGGTTTCGAAGCGGCGTGCGGTCGCGGCTTGCCAGTCGCGCTTTTGTCCGAGCACGCCCATTTGCAGGAAGAAAATTTCGTCGAAGGCGAGTCGGGCGCGGGCGCGTTTGAGTTCGTCCTGGGAGTCGGGGAAATGCGCCTGACCGATGGCGCGGCCAAGCGGGAGCAACCCCGCCGATGTCCGAATCGAATCGGGCAGGTGATCCACGAGCGCGGGCGCCCAGTAGTTCACCACTTGTCCCATCAGGCCGCGCAGCCATTTCTGCGTGATCTTTGCGGTGAGCGGATAGATCGGGACGATTCGATTCGTGTGCAGGTGTTCGGCTTCGACGGGTTCGAAGTCGGGGTTGGTCATCACGAGGCGGCCAAGCGCCTGGGTCAGTTTTCCCGAGGCGGCGATGTTGTCGCCCGTCTTCATGCGGTTGGCGATCCACGGCTGGTTGAACCACGTGAGTCGCAGCGCGCCCGTGCCGTCGGTGATGACGGCTTCGGTGAGTTGCAGTTTGCCGCCCTTCACTGGCCGCGTGCTCACCGACTGCACCGCGCCGATGACGGTGACGATTTCGTTGACCCACAAGTTTTTGATGGGCTTGAGTTGGCTGTAATCTTCGTAGCGACGCGGGAAATAGTAGAGCATGTCGCCGAGGGTGTTCATGCCGAGTTGACCGAGGGTCTGCGCGTGACGAGGTCCGACGCCCTGGAGGACGGTGAGTTGCGCGCCGAGCGCGGCGGGTGTGGCGGAGGTACGTCCGCCTGGCGCGGTCTCGCTTCGTCCTTGACTGGGGGCGGGTTGCCGTTGCTGAGGCGGACGCGGCGGCTGAACCCTCCCTTCCGTCCCCCCCATCGGGGGGGAGACCTGTTGTTGCGCGGACTTTGTTTCAGGTTCGAGCCATTTGGGGAGTTCGTCGCCGCGAGACCCCTCTCCCGTCTCCCCCGCGGGGGGAGAGACTGGTTGAGGGCGCGGTTGTTGTTGCTGTTGCGGACGGGGTTGTTGCGGTCTCGGTTGCGGACGCGGCTGGCCTTGCGGTTTTTGCGTGGCTTCGGGATAGGTCTCGCCGAGACGTTTCCACAATCCCTTGAGCGAGTCGGCGCGACCCTGGGGAGTCAGCGCTTCGTAACCCTTGAGTCGCTGGGTCACGGCCTGGACGACGGCCTCTTCCACGCTCTCGGCGCGGGCTTCACTTTCCCAAAAATCGAGGATCTTGACGAGTCCGCCGATGATGGCGGTGTTGTTGTATCCGTTCTCGTGCTCGAGGCGGAAGAATTTGCGTAATTTCTCTAATGATGGAAGCATGGGGTTATTTTATCATGGGGGGAGGCGGTACACGGATTACGCGGATTTGACGGACGCTTCGCGCACGGAAAATTCTTTTTTACCACGAAGGACACAAAGTACACGAAGTTTTTTGAGTGGCGCAATGAGTCGGTTTCGTTTCGACCATCGCTCGTGATGATCGAAAGTGAAGAGCCAAAATCATCGCTCAACCCACCTTGGTGACCTTCGTGTCCTTTGTGGTTAAAGGTTTTTAGGCATTCTCGTCAGGGATTGGGGAAGAAGGTTCGCAGGTACTTGTCTATTGCTGGTACCATTTCTTCTGGCGCTATAAACGCGAGTTCCTGATCACCATTCTTTAATTTGACATTGAGCTTTGCTTTAGCCCAGAGACTTTTCTTTTCCCATCGGGCATGTACAACGTCAGTGAACGGAATGACTTTACCGCGATAAACAAAGCCTGCCCCACGCCATTCAGTGGAGTAATACCAGTACAACGCAAAACAAATGAGCATGATCCACCAAAAGTTATTTCCGCCCGAATACGGTCTAGGAGTTGTATCAATCAAACGAGAGAAAGTACCAATCAACCAAGCCAAGAGATTGTAGAAATATATGAGCATACCCGCCACTTGCGCAAAATACGCGTTTTTTGATTGCCCATTGACGACAAGATCCCCTGCTTTTTTCGATCTACGTCCCCTAACAATAAATACTCCTGCCATCGTCAAAGCGCCAAGTACTGAGACAATGCCATCAATTATTATTTGCGTTAGCCTAGGTACATAGTGGCGATACGCATTTATCAGCCATGAGAAACCGCCAAGAACTCCTAACAATAGAGCAGAGCCCAAAAGAAGATAGATTAGCAAGCCCAGCCCTGTCCAAATGCTTTTGCTGCGGATGGCAAAAAAAACACCAACTGCCAGAGCAACGACACCAACTGTAACAAAAACGATTGCAAAATCTTCAATATCCATAGCAACCCTTTCCTTTCATCTTGGCAATTTATACAATCAACGTGAAAAACCGTCAAGCAAAAAGCGCTCACCCTTGCCGTAGGCACGGCGAACCTTGCGTCGGATCGGGGTCGCCGAACCAGGTCAACGCCGCGGCGATGAACTGGTCAGCGGATACCTGCCGTCCCTCTGCCGCGCCCTGGCTGTAAAACGACCAGCCGTAGACGCGCTCGGCGCCGCGATAGTTGTCGCGTCCCATTTGAGTCAACCACTTGTTGACGAGGGCGGATTTGCCCACTCCGCCCCAAGCAACGAGGGAGAAGATGTTGATGTTTGGGTTGTCCCAAGCCGCGTCGAGGATGGCTATTTCTTTTTCTCGTCCGAAGAGGTCGGGGGAGGTGGAGGGGAGTTTGGCGAGGGAGATTTTGTCAGGAGGGATGCGCCAGGTCGAGACCTCCGAGGTCTCCAAGACCTCGGAGGTCTTCGCGGGAGGCTCCATGCGTTTGACAATCGCCGCGATTTCTTTTGCGAATGCAGTGAGATCGCTGTCAACCTGAGGAGCGCGTCGCGTGGAAAGCGGTTTCCCATCTTTTGGCCGCGCCTGAATTTTTGATAGCCACTTGACCTCTGTCCACGCGCAGGGTTTGATGATGAGTGGAAAAACCCTCATGCCTTTCTTCTCGCGGCGGGCGAGGAATTTGGGAACTTCTTCGTCGAGAATGAAATTGGATGTCAGGAAATTGGCGGAGATCAACAGGATGGCAATATCGGCGCGCTCGATTGCTTTTTCGATTTCAGGTCGCCAATCATCACCCACTTCGATTTTGCGGTCATCCCACAAATCGAGAAGTCCCTCTTTTTCGAGGACGCCAAGATGCGTGACGAGTTTGTCTTTCCATTCCTCGTCCTTGTGGCTGTAACTGATGAAAATGTTGGGAGCGGTCATGGTGTCCCTCGACCCCTCCCTGCCCTCCCCAAATCCTGTGGATTTGGGGAGGGTGACCCGCCACGAAGTGGCAGGGTCGGGTGGGGTGTGAATTCGAATGTGCTTTCAGTATACAGAAAGTTGACTGTCTAGGCAAGTAATTGCATATTGACAGACTTCGATTCGCGCATATAATTCCGTCCAACAAAAACGTTGACGAGGACGAGTAAGCGTTGCACGACGGCTTAGAGAGCAGGCGATTGGTGAAAGCCCTGCCCGAGACGACAACGCCGAATGGACCTCCGAGTTGCAAAGGCAAAAGACGGTTTGATGGTTACGTAGTCAAATGGTCGAGTAGCCAATGTCGGGAACTGCACCCGTTATCATCGCAGGGTCACTTGGATGGAAAACTACGGTACCACGTAATTATCCAACTAGTTGACTAACAGAGTGAGCTGGCCATCCCGTTGCATCACAACGGGAATTTTTATTAAGACGCAAACCAGCTTAACTTGGGTGGCACCACGGATTCCACGTCCGTCCCATGATTGGGATGGACGTTTTT
>JAYRVQ010000030.1:0-4556 GCA_041918465.1 Anaerolineales bacterium | reverse complement strand
TGCTTGGCTTCGACGAGATGTGCTGTGGCGAGACGGCGCGGCGCATGGGCAACGAATACATGTTCCAGGAGTTTGCCAAGCAGAACATCGAGACATTTGGAAAGATCAAGTTCAATCGCATTGTCGCGACCTGTCCGCACTGCCTCAACACGCTCAAGAACGAATATCCACAAATGGGCGGCGACTACAAGGTGATGCACTACACTGAACTGCTCGCAGAGTTGAATCTCCCTGTCCCTGGCGCGAATGCCGTGGAAGGCAAAGTGACCTATCATGACTCGTGCTATCTTGGCCGCTACAATAACGTCTATAAGGAGCCGCGCTCCCTGCTCGACAAGGCGGGTGTGCAACGCGTCGAGATGGCGCGCAAGATGGAAGACAGTCTCTGTTGCGGCGGCGGGGGCGGCGGCATGTGGATGGAGTTCGATGTGGACAAACGCATCAATCACAAGCGTTTGCAAGATGCCATCGACGCGAAAGCCGATGTGGTCGCGACAGCCTGTCCCTACTGCATGATCATGTTCGAGGACGCTATTAAGGCCAAGGGCCTGGGCGAGAAGATGAAGACTCTCGACATCGCCGAGGTAATGGAGAAGCAGATGCAGTTGTAGCCGCGACCGGCTCAAGGTCAGGTTTGAGGCGGGTTGGCCGAAGGGTCAGCCCGCCTTTTTGTGGATTATGGTACGATGTGAAGGAAACTCCCGAGTCAGGAGGATGACCATGTCACGTTTGATCCTTCTCACAAGCATTTTGACCGTCATACTGTCTGCCTGCATGCCTGCCACCGCCCGGCCCACAGGCCCCAGCGCGGAGGAAATAAAGGCGCAGGTTTCCACATCCGTCGCTTTGACGGTGGCCGCGTATCAAACTGAACAGGCCGCTCTGGCGTCACTCACTCCGACGCCCACTGAAACGCCCACGTCAACACCAACCCTGCTGTTTCCCACTCTGACCCCGTTCATTCCAAGCCCCACAAAATATATAGGCGGAGGCGGGATCAGTACGCCTGCCCCCTACGCCTGTGTTGTGATCAATAAATCACCTGCAGATAACACTGTGTTCAAACCCAATAAGGATTTCGATATAAAATTCTGGATTCGAAATGCTGGTACAGAGACATGGGATAAGGGTGCAGACCTCGTGTTCGACAGCGGAACCAAGATGATCACTTCAAAGGTGATTTATGAATTGCCAGAGGTTGACCCCGGCGAAATGGTAGGTCCATTTATTTACGACGCGCAGTCTCCCAACAAAGCAGGTACGTTTACGATGACGTTCAAAGTGCAAGGCGGTCTTTGTTACCCCTATATCCGCATCATCGTGAAAAAATAAAACCACCTTCTTTCTGCCAACATAAAATGCGGCTGTCCAAATGACAGCCGCATTTTATATTTTTGATCCATATCACTCACTGACTTGCGCCAGCAATTTGCGATAGGCTTCCGCGTTGGGGGGATTGAACATCAGGATCTGGTTGATGGCCGCGACGGCGCCATCCTTATCGCCCTTGCCAAGCAGGTATTCACCAACAGTGTCCAATTGTGCGATCGCGTCCGCAGTGCGGCCTGCATGTTGATAAAGCCCCGCCAAAACGCGCCGCAGGGCCATCTGGTCGCCGTGTTCGATGAGCAAATCCTCGAGAAAAGCAATGGCATCTTCGCTTTTCCGATTACTTTCAAGATAGGTTAGGTAATTTTCCAGCTCAGCAAACGCCTGATCGGAACGGGCCATGCGCAGGTTCAGTTCCACAAGGCTCTTGCGGACAACTTTATCTTCGGGACGCAGGGTGCGGATCTGCTCAAAGACGCGCAGGGCTTGTTTCCAATCCAGCCTCTGCATGTCAATATCAGCCATGCGTTGCAGAATGTGGACGTTCCAGGAACGGTCTGCTGTCGTCTGCTGGACGAGGCGTAGGGCGGTGGTATATGTCTTGCGCGCCGTATCCAGTTCAGCAAGGCGATAGTAGATGTCTGCCAGGTCAAGATATTCGTTGACAGCATCGTTGACCTGTCCACGCGCCACCAACTGTTCGATCAAACGCGAACGGGCGGCCAGATCCATGGGGGCGAGTTCAATGACACGACGCAAAAGTTTGGTGGCCTGGTTCGGCTCGCCACGCACACTATAGGCTTGCGCCACAGTTGTGAATTTGGCAATCGCTTCGGGAGAACGTTCTTCCTGCACAAGCAGGTCACCCATCAACGTGTGGAGAGGTAGGTATTGGGGGGCATATATCAGGGCTTCATAGGCCGCGTCCATGGCCGAGCGCAGGCGGCCACCACGCGCCAGCGTATGGATGGTATTGATGCTTTCCAATACCTGACTGCTCTGGGCTTGAATCACGACCTCGGCCAGAGGCAAAGGGATATCGCCTTCTGCTTTGGGAAGTTGTTCGCGCGCCTTGAGCAGAGTCTCGCGCCAATCCGGGCGCAGGAGCATTTTATAGATGTTATCGCACAGCAACTTGAGCGCGCTCTCATCTTTTTGGGCGGATTGTGCTTCGATGATCGGCTCGTACAACTGGCGCATCTCGTCGGACAATTCATCGGGAACCACAAAACAATCGGCCAGTTTCAAGGCTTCGAGGTATTCCACCGAGGCATCATTGTAGCGCCCCATCTTCGTCATGATCTGCCCCAACAGTAAACGCGAAGCCAGGGCGAAATCGGCATGCTTTACGGCATGTTGAAGATTGCGGTGTGCGCTTTCAAGCCGATCATTTTTGAACCGCAACATACCCAAATCAAAATAGACGGATGGATGCTTGAAGCCCGCTTCAAGAGCCTTTTCAAGTTCATCCGCGGCCTGCAGGTCGTGATTCTTGGTTTGCAGATCGATGGCCTGGCCAAGATGCAACACCACCTTTGTCTGTTCGGCCTGTTGCAGTGACAATTGTCCCGTCCCGCGCATGATGGCTTGCAGGCCGCGACGCTCCTGAGCCGCGGGACTCTCATCGTTGTATTCGAAGAGGGCCTCTGCCAGACGCGTTAACGCTCTTTGGCGCGCCTCAGTTACAGGGTCCAGCCCGCTCGAAACGGGCTGTTTGGGCATATCCAATTCTTTAACCTGCGACATCGCGATGGGGCCCGTCCCGCCTTTTTGTCGCACAGGTTTGGGCAATAACTGTCCCGACTTCAATAGGGCTTGCGCCTGCCGCGCTTCCACGCTATCCGGCGAGATCGTCAAGGCTTTGTTGATCAACTCGGCAGTCTTTTCAGGATTACCAGCGCGCTGGAGCAGACTGGCAACAGCCAGGTATTCGGTGACCGCAGGCTTTATATGTCCCAGCCGTTCATGCGTAAGCGCCAGGCGCGAATGCGCCATGATGTGATCCGAACTCAGGGTGGTGACGCGCACCCAGTTTTCGACAGCCTTCTCCACTTCCCGTTGCTTGATGTACAGGTCCGCGGCGCGCATGGCCGCATCCACCGCACTCTTGAGATCGCCAAGCCGCTCCGAAAGTTGAGCGATGCGCTCCATCGGAATGGGATCCTCCTGCGAAATCTGCGCGACGCGCTTGTAGATTTGCAGGGCTTCATCAAAACGGGAGAGTTGATGCAACGCCAGCCCCAGGTTACTGAGGGCTTTGGGATGATCGGGAATTTCCTGTAACGCGGCACGATAGGAAACCGCCGCCTTTTCCCACTGCTGGTCCCAGGCGGCCGAGTGGCCGTCGTTCATGGCTTTGTGAAAAATGTCTTCGCGTCCGGGCATGGCTCTATTTTACTCTACAATCATTTCATCCCTACAATCGTACCATCCCTTCGGGATTGAGGGGAACGTGCAACCGTCCGACTATTTGACTATCCGACCAGCGACTAGTCGACTAGCTGACTACTTTCATCTCGCCCCAGTTCGACCCCGCGCGGGCCTCTGTTTCGAGAGGGATATCCAACCGATAGGCGGACTCCATCACTTCCTTGACGACGCGCACGGTCTTCTCCAACTCGCCTTTCGGACATTCCAACACGAGTTCGTCGTGCACCTGCAAAAGCATTTGCGCGGACAGGTTCGCGGTTTTCAACGCGAACGGAATCTTCAGCATGGCGATCTTCATGATGTCTGCCGCCGTTCCTTGAATCGGCGCGTTGATGGCTTCGCGTTCCTCGCGGTTGCGCAGGTTGCGATTCATCTGTCCCTTCAACGCGGGGAAGTAGCGGCGGCGTCCGAGTAACGTTTCCACGTACCCCGTCTCCGTGGCGGATTTGCGGATGCCGTCGAGATATTTTTTGATGCCAGGGAACTCGCGGAAATATTTGGCTACAAAATCTTCGGCCTCGGCCAACGTCAACTCAGTGGAGCGCGTGAGACCGAACGCGGACATGCCATAGATCAACCCAAAGTTGATGGCCTTGGCATGACGGCGATGGTCCTTCGTCACCTGCTCGAGTGGAATGTTGTAGATCGCCGCGGCAGTCGTCGAATGGATGTCCTGTCCCGCACGGAAGGCGGCGAGCATCCCCGCGTCCTGCGCCATGTGCGCCACGATACGAAGCTCGATCTGCGAATAATCCACCGAGAGCAGGACGTTGCCCTTCTCGGCAATAAATCCATTG
>JAYRVQ010000029.1:0-1793 GCA_041918465.1 Anaerolineales bacterium | reverse complement strand
GGGATCGATTTTTACAACCAATTAGTGGACGCGTTGCTGGCCATCGGCATCGAGCCATATGTAACGCTCTACCACTGGGACCTGCCCCAACGCCTGCAACACGAAGGC
This sequence comes from Anaerolineales bacterium, assembly GCA_041918465.1. GTDB lineage: Bacteria > Chloroflexota > Anaerolineae > Anaerolineales > Villigracilaceae > Denitrolinea. Next base: position 1,685 of record JAYRVQ010000029.1, on the reverse strand, counting down.
GGCTGGCCGGCGCGTATGGTCGTGGACGCGTTTGTCGAATACGCGGATGTGGTCAGCCGCGTGCTGGGAGACAGGGTCAAAAATTGGATCACGTTGAATGAGCCCTGGGTAAGCGCTTTTATCGGCTACCACGAGGGACGCCACGCCCCCGGTCACACCGATATGGATGAGGCGCTGGCGGCCTCACATCATTTTCTTTTGGCGCACGCACAGGCCATGCCGGTCATTCGTGGGAACTGTCCCGGGGCGAACGTGGGCATCACCTTGAACCTGACCCCACAGGAACCTGCCTCTCCGAGCAGTGCGGATCGAAACGCCACCCGCTGGACGGATGGATACATCAACCGCTGGTTCCTCGACCCGCTGGTTGGCCGCGGTTATCCCCAGGATATGGTCAACGATTTTGGGAAAACAATGGCATTCATTCAGCCCGGGGATATGGATGTGATCGCCACGCCGGTTGACTTTTTGGGCGTCAACAATTACACCCGCGGTATTGCCCGCGCACAGGACGTGTGCGAAGAAGACAATGCACCGCGGTCCGTTTTTCCCGGCGACGAAATGACAGAGATGGATTGGGAAGTCTACCCGTTGGGTCTCTACAATATACTGGCGCGCCTGCATTTCGACTACGCATTCCCCTCGATCTATGTCACCGAGAACGGGGCGGCATTTCCAGATGCGGTGAACGCAGATGGACAAGTGAACGATTCTGCCCGCCTGTCCTACATCAGACGTCATTTGGAAATGGTCCACAGAGCGATTCAAGCCGGAGTTCCAGTGAAGGGATATTTTGTCTGGTCGTTATTCGATAACTTCGAGTGGAGTTTTGGATATTCCAAACGCTTCGGGATCGTTTATGTGAATTATCAAACACAGCAACGCATTCCCAAAGCCAGCGCGATCTGGTATCGCCAGACCATCAGTGACAATACCGTCTCCTGAACGAAATAGAGGATTGGATGACATCAAAGAATCAGCGATTGGAAACCCTGCTTTCAAAAATGACCCTGGACGAAAAACTCGCCCAACTTGGTTCATACTGGATGTACGAACTGCAAACAGATGGGAAATTGGATTCCGCCAAAGTGCGGTCAAAACTCAGCCCCGGCATTGGACAGATCACCCGCGTGGCGGGCGCCTCCACACTGAACCCTCTGGCGGCCGCGCGAGCCGGGAATCAGATCCAAAAAATCTTAGTGGAAGAGACGCGTCTCGGCATCCCGGCCATTTTGCATGAAGAGTGTTGCTCCGGCGCCATGTTTCTCGGAGGCACAACATTTCCCCAGATGATCGGATTGGCAAGCGCCTTCCAGCCCGAACTAGCCGAGAAGATGACGCGCACCATCCGCAAGCAGTTACTGGCAATCGGTGCGCGCCAGGCCCTAGCCCCCGTGCTGGACGTTTCGCGTGACCCGCGCTGGGGTCGCACCGAAGAGACCTTTGGCGAAGACCCGACGTTGGTCAGTCAATTCGGCATGGCGTATATTCGCGGCTTGCAGGGAGAGACCCTGTCTGAGGGGGTGATGGCAACCGGCAAGCATTTCATCGGTCATAGCCTATCGCAGGGTGGGCAGAACTGCGCCCCCGTATACATGGGAATGCGCGACCTGCACGAAATATTTCTTGCCCCATTCCAGGCGGCCATACGCGACGCAGGCCTGGCCTCCATTATGAACTCTTAT
>JAYRVQ010000028.1:0-2136 GCA_041918465.1 Anaerolineales bacterium | reverse complement strand
TTGGCATTGACGATGAGCGTGCCCACACCATTGGGATCGATACGAAGATGAACGCGCGATTTTTCGTGTTCATCTTCGCGGGTGTAATGGTAAAGTCCCGACGACAGACCGTGGACGGTGGACGAAGTCTGGAAAGCGTTTTTGAATTTGTTAAACAATGTCATGTCTACCTCAGATCTCTAACCGCTAAAGGCTAATTGCTAAATACCAATCACTATCTTCCACCACCCGCGCAGGCGCAGGCACAACCCGCGCAGGCGCAGGCACACGCGCATCCACCGCCGCTTCTGCCGCCGCCGCTTCGTCCGCTGGATGGCGAGGGCTTGGGCGGGGGATTGGTTGTCCCGGTGACTTTTTCGGTAAAGGTATTCAAACTGCCGAGCACCTTGTTCGAGAATCCCTGCACGCCACCCACCACCGAGGCGGCAAAGTCCGCGCCAGGCAGGGACTTGGAGCCTCCACCCGCAGAGGTCAGTGACTTGCCCGAAGAGGTGGGCATGGCTGTACGTCCCGAATAGGTCGGGTCGTAATGTCCCCACCAGGTCGGCATGTAAACCGGGCCGGTAAATGTCCGGCGGGTGCGGTCATCGTAATCCTTGTCGAGCATTGTCCATTCGAGATTCTCATCGAATTTCTGGCTCTTCACCTCGGGTGTGGCGGCGGCTTCCACTTGTGCCCAGGCCTTTTCCATGATGGACTTGTAATATTCCATCGACTCCTTGCGGCTGAAGCCCTTCATCTTGTCCGAGACCGAGCGCACGAGAGCGACGGTCATATCCTGCAATAATTTGCGGCGCGGCGCGGCATTCTTCTCACCAAAGGCTTTCAGGAAATCCTTTTCGTATTGGTGAAGTTCGGCGGGCTGTTCTTTCGCAAAAGCCAATTCAAGCGGGTCGCGCTTCACCACCTCAGCCGCCTCTTTTTTGATAACGCCGAACAGGATCATCGTCATCACTTTGTCGAGGGGTTGTTCCATCAGGATGGCGGCCTCAACCGCTGTCAGTCCGCGCTTGATGCCGTGTCCCTCGATGGAAATTTTCGGCGGCAGGTATTTCAGTTTGCGTCGGTTGGCGTTGATGACGCTCAGAATGGGCAGTCCAAAAAATGCTCCTCCAAAACAACACATGACTAGGAAGGGGGTAAGATCATCCCAATCGATGAGCGGTTTGGCGGGAGGCGTGTAGATCGCGTCGGCAGGGACGTACGAGCGCGGGAAGGACGCGCCGAATTGATACTTGGTGTGCATGTTCGCATTCGGCGAATTCCACATATAAAAAATGCGTCCCTCGCCATCGAAGCCTGATTGCGGCTCAGATGGGAATCCCGATGGCGCGCCATGCCAGCGCGGCTCCTCAGTGCCAAGACCAGGCGGCAGGTGGAAAGTGACCGTGATGTCAGTACTGCCCGTCACGTATTGCGAACCAAAATAGGTTGGCGCGAAGACTGCCGAGGCATACGTCTCTTCATCGGAGTCGGGATACAGCACCTTCGTGACTTTTCCAACGAAGACGTGCACGGTTCCCCTCTGACCTGCCGGGATGCTCTGCCCTCCCAAAACGATCGCGAACCCCGAGCCATCTCCCGCGTAATCGCTTTCAGACACGGACACGGGGACTCCGTCTACATCTGCCGAGGCAGTGTTGGTGAAGAAGTTGTAATTGGGCATGCCCACATCCACGTACTCGATGGAGTGCCCGCTCGGCTGGTTGACAAATACCCATGTGTAGTCAATGGACATCGTTCCGTCCGCGTTCCAGTAAACCTGGACGATCTCCTTCTCCACCGCGAAGTAGTAATCTCCCTGAGCAAGCGCAGGGGAGACGAGAGAAAGGATGACGAACAGGATGAACAGGGTTGTGATTAATCTACGTTTCATGAATCGCTCCTTACGTTTTACGGATTACTTTTGCTGTCAGTAATTCGTGAAACGTAAAACGTAATTTTTTTACCACTTCGGTTCTTCGGTCAGTTGATAGACGGTATGGCAATACGGGCAATTAACCATCGGCGCGCCGTTTGCGAGCGTGATGTCTTTTGCGGATAATGTCCCCCCGCACGAGCGGCACTTCACTTCCTCGATCTTCGTCTGCCCGGGCAAATCCACCTTCATGGTCACCTGCTGGACGACTTCGGTTT
>JAYRVQ010000027.1:0-1576 GCA_041918465.1 Anaerolineales bacterium | reverse complement strand
TCCCGATGTTGAGCAGGTCGCCGTTTCGAGAGTCTATGAGACGCCGCCCTGGGGATTTGCCGATCAACCCGCGTTTCTTAATATGGCTGTCTACGCGCGGACGGCGCTCGTCCCGACTGAGTTGCTGACGAGGCTGAAACAGCTCGAAGTCCAGATCGGACGCGAGCCGGGATTCCGCTGGGGGCCGCGGCTGATCGATCTCGACATCCTGTTCTATGATGACCTCGTGCTCGATTCGCCGCCGCTCGTCATCCCGCACAAACGCCTGCACGAACGCGCCTTCGTTCTCGTCCCGCTGGCGGATGTGGCCGCGGATCTCATCCATCCCGTGCTCGGCAAAACTGTGCGCCAGTTGCTGGCAGATGTGGACACGAGCGGGATTGTGTTGTTTGACGAACAAATCGACACGACTGTCACCCATAAAAAGTGACAGTCGTTTTTTGTGTTCGTCGCTATAATCAATTTGCATTACCCAGTGACCAATTTCCCAATCTACCAAATAACGGAGTCCCCATGTCCAAAACCGATTGGATCCAGCAAGAGATCGACAACCTGCAATCGCAGGGACTGTACAACCGCATCCGCACCATCGAATCGCCACAGGGCGCCTGGCTGGTGGTGGACGGGAAGCGCGTGCTCAACTTCTGCTCGAACAACTACCTCGGGCTGGCCAACCATCCCGACATCGTGAACGCGGCGCGCAAATCCGTGGACACGATGGGAGTCGGTCCCGCCGCGGTGCGTTCCATCGCCGGGACGATGACCCTGCACGTTGAGTTGGAGAAGCGCCTCGCCGCGTTCAAGGGCGTGGAAGCGGCCATCACATTTCAAAGCGGATTCACCGCCAACCTCGCCACCATCCCCGCGTTGGTTGGAAAAGAAGATGTGATCTTTTCCGACAGATTGAATCACGCTTCCATCATTGACGGCGCGCGACTCTCGGGTGCGAAGATCATCCCGTACGAACACAATGATGTGAACTCGTTGGAAGAGCAAATTAAAACCAATCTAAGCCAGTATCGCCGCGCGCTCATTGTCACGGACGGTGTGTTCAGCATGGACGGCGACATCGCTCCGCTCGATAGAATTTACGAGGTCGCGCAGGAATACGACATCCTGTTGATGGTGGATGATGCACACGGCGAAGGCGTGCTCGGCAACGGCGGGCGCGGCATCGTGGATCACTTCGGCCTGCACGGCAAAGTGGACGTGGAAGTCGGGACGATGTCGAAGGCCTTCGGTGTGGTCGGCGGAGTCGTGGCGGGCAAGTCGGTCATCATCGAGTGGCTGCGTCAGCGCGGACGACCGTTCCTGTTCTCCTCCGCGGTCACGGTCCCGGATGCGGCGGCCTGTCTCGCGGCCATTGACCTGCTCGAAGATTCGACTCAACTGGTGGACAAACTCTGGAGCAACGCCAAATACTTCAAAGCCGAAATGAAGAATCTCGGATTCAACACCGGTGTCAGCGAAACGCCCATTACCCCGATCATGCTCGGCGAGGCCCCGCTGGCGCAACAGTTCAGCCGCGAGTTGTTCGAGGAAGGCGTGTTTGCCATGGCGCTCGGCTATCCCACCG
>JAYRVQ010000026.1:0-3106 GCA_041918465.1 Anaerolineales bacterium | reverse complement strand
TCGCATGAATATGAAGACGGCGTGCCGGTGCTGGACAAAGTCTCCTTCACCGTCGAGCCCGGGCAAACCGTCGCCATCGTCGGCCCGACCGGCGCGGGCAAGACCACCATCATCAACCTCCTGCCGCGCTTCTACGATGTGACCAACGGCGCGGTGAAGATCGACGGCATCGATGTGCGCGACGTGACCGCCGAATCGCTCCGCCGTCAGATCGGCATCGTCTTGCAGGACACCTTCCTGTTCAGCGCCTCCGTCATCGACAATGTCCGCTTCGGGCGTCCGGACGCGACGGATGAGGAAGTAATGGCGGCCATCAAACTCGCCAACGCGGACTCGTTCATCGAGCGCCTGCCCGAAAAGTATCAGACTGTCCTCGGCGAACGCGGCTCGGGTCTCTCTCAGGGACAGCGGCAACTGCTCTCCATCGCGCGCGCCGCCCTGGCGGATCCGCGCATCCTCATCTTGGATGAGGCTACCTCCTCGGTCGACACGCGCACCGAGCGCCTGATCCAAAAAGCCTTCGATCAACTGCTCGAAGGCCGTACCTCCTTCGTCATCGCGCATCGTCTCTCCACCATCCGCCACGCGGATATGATCCTCGTCCTCAAGGCCGGTCAGATCATCGAGCGCGGCAAACATGATGACCTGCTTGCCAAACACGGCTTCTACTATGACCTGTACATGAGCCAGTTCAAGAAGCAGGAGGAAGTGGAAGCGGCTCTCTCATAAATACCCGTAGGGGCGACGTAACGTCGCCCCTACTTTTTTTGGATACAATCCCATCATGCCCATCCTCACCACCCTCCACCGCGCGGACGGAGTTAACATCCACGGCAAAACCGTCCACCGTACCGCCGTCCGCGCCGTCATCCAACGCGGGCGGGAACTGCTGATGGTTCACTCCTCCGCGGTCGGCGATTACAAATTCCCCGGCGGCGGCGTGGACGCGGGCGAGACGCACGAGCAGGCGCTCCGCCGCGAGGTGCGCGAGGAGTGCGGCGCGGAGTTGAGTCGCATCGGAGAGGAGATCGGCGCAGTCGTTGAATATGACAACGACACCGAAACAGATTTCGACACATTCAAAATGACCTCTCACTACTATCGCTGTGAAGTCGCAGAAGGTTTCGGCGCGCAGAAACTGGTTGGCTACGAAAAGGATTTGGGCTTCACGCCTGTGTGGATTTCCATCGAAGCCGCGCTCCAGCAAAACAAAATGTTCCTTGATTCCGAAAACGCGCCTGAATGGCTGAAACGAGAAATTTTCGTTCTCGAATATCTGCGAAACAATTAGCCCCTCTCCAATCGGAAAGGGGCTCAACTTTTCTTTCTTCTTTCTTCAACTCGCGATCAACGCCACCGTCACGCCTTCGCCGCCCTCGTTGGGATGAGCCTCCTCGAATGAGCGCACGTACGAATGTCCGCGCAAGGCCTCGCGCACAGCCGCGCGCAATTTGCCCGTCCCTTTTCCATGCACGATGCGCACGAACGGCAGGCCCGCCAGATACGCCTTTTCGAGATAGCGCTCCAACGCATCCAGCGCATCCCCCACCATCATGCCGCGCAGGCTGACTTCGAGACCAGGAGATGTTTTCAGGTTTAAGGTTGAAGGTTGAACGTTTTCCGACACGGCAACCTTTGAACTTTCAACTTTCAACTTTGAACTGTCGTACGACTTTCTCTCCAGATCGACCAGCCGCGCCCGCACGCGCAGACTCCCGATCTGGACCTCCGCATCGGACTCACCCAAAGCGGTCACCACACCTTCGGCATTCAGCGTGCCGACGCGGACGCGCTCGCCCAATTTCAACCCCTCGTTTAAAGTTGAATGTTTAACGTTTAACGTTTGGCGTTCAACAGGTTGTTCGATTTTCCCTTCCATCACTTCCACTTTTTCTTCCAGTGACTTGAGCGCTTCGAGCGGTTGACGGGCATTGGACAACTGTTGCTTCAGCGAGTTGATGTTGCGCTTGAGCACCGCCACTTCCAGCTCGCCTTCGGCGCGCGCTTTCGCCAAAACTTCGCGGCGCTCGTCCTCGATCTTGTCGAGGCGCTTCTGCAACTCGGCATTGAGCGCGTCCGTTTTTTGGCGCGCTTTGATGGCCTTGTCGCGTTCGCGGGACGAGCGGTTGCGTTCCTTGCGGATATCGTCGAGCAGTTTGTCGGTGCGGAGGTCGTCAGGGTGGACCTCGCTCTTCGCCGCGGCAACAATTTCAGGGTCCAGGCCGAGGCGGGAGGCGATGGCGATGGCATTGGATCGGCCAGGCAGTCCAATCGTCAGTTGGAAAGTCGGACGGAGAGTCTTCACGTCAAATTCAACGGAGGCGTTGACGACTCCCTCCGTCTCGTGCGCGAATTGTTTCAACTCAGGATGATGCGTGGTGACGAGAGTCGTGACGCCTTCTTTGAGCAAACGAGCAAGAATCGCGCGTGCCAGCGCCGCGCCCTCCTGCGGGTCGGTGCCCGCGCCCAGTTCGTCGAGGATGACCAGTGCGCGTTCGTCCGCTTTCTTTAAGATGCGGATGATGTTGGTGATGTGACCGCTGAAGGTGCTGAGCGATTGCTGGATGGATTGTTCGTCGCCGATGTCGGCGTAGACCGCCTTGAAGAGACTCAGTTCCGAGCCGCTCTCCACAGGGACGTGGAGTCCGCTCTGCGCCATCAGCACGATCAGCCCGACGGTCTTGAGCGCGACGGTTTTTCCGCCCGTGTTCGGCCCCGTGATGACGACCGCGCGCGTGTTTTCGGGCAGGTTGAAATCAATGGCAACGACGGTGGATTGATCAAGGAGGGGGTGGCGAGCCTGCATTATGTTTAAGGTTGGAAAGTTGAAAGTTGAAGGTTTATTCTCTTTCAATTTTGAACCTTCAACTTTCAACTCGTGAAAGATCGGTTCACTTGCCTTCAACTCCTCCGCATACTTCGCCTTCGCGAACGCGAGATCGAGTTGCGCAAGGGACTCCACACCCCAGACGATTTCGTCCGCGTGCTGGGCAACCAGTGCAGAAAGTTCAGCGAGGACGCGGCGTTCCTCATCGCGTTCCTTGAGTTGCAGTTCGCGCACTTCGTTGTTGGCTTCCACGATGGGAAGCGGCTCGATGAACAGCGT
>JAYRVQ010000025.1:0-2025 GCA_041918465.1 Anaerolineales bacterium | reverse complement strand
GCCTCACTCATTGATCAAGAAAACTGTATCCGCCTGGACGGGTCTGGACAAGCGCCGCCTCCCCTGTTTCTTCTTCGAGTTTTTTTCGCAGGCGGTAGACCACGTTTTTCAACAGGGCCAGATCGGCTTTTTCCATGCCCCATACGGTTTGCATGATTTCGTCTGCTTTAAAAACGTGGCCGGGACGGCTCATCAGTAGATGTAGTAGGCGGAACTCAAGATTGGTCAGGCGTACTTCCTGTCCCGCAGAGGCAAGCGCGGAGCGATGAGCGGGATCCAGCCTCAACGGTCCGGTTCGAAGCGGACTCATCGGTTGTGTCCAGCTACGCTTGGCCCATGCCAGGATCTTCGCCAGAAAAATGGCCGGGCTGACGGGTTTCACCACACATTCATCCACTCCGGCTTGATAAGCTTCCAGTATCTCGCTTTCGTTACTGGCGGGCAGGAATAACAGGATGGGGCTGGCGCTTAGTGTGCGGTAGCGTTTACACAGTTCCATCCTTTGGGCGTGTGGAGCGTTGATGTCAATCACGATCAGGTCGGGGATGTCTTCCAGCGCGTGTTCCATGGCGCGCGCTACGACGGTCTCAAGAATGGCAACCAATCCCTTTTCGCGAATCAAGTATCCCCAAATGGGAGCGGTGGCGGTCTGGTCGCAAACCACATAAACGCGTAACGGGGAGCGGGTTTCGGTGGAGGGTGAGTTTAGCATACTTGTAATTATAGGCGAAAGTGAGGAAATTGGTCACGGAAAGTAACAGAATAATACTGAAATATGACCTTTGGGTGATATGGGAAATTCCCGTCAACTTTTATACTTTAGTTAGTTATCCACCTCAAAAGGAGATAGAGATGAAAAAACTATATGTTGTACTATTGGCCCTGGCAGTCCTTGTCTCGGCCTGCCAATTGGGCGGAACCGGACAGACTGAACCGACTGCGATTCCACTGGTAGCAACGGCTGTCGCCAGCCCGACTCCCGTTCCGTTGAATCCCACCGCCGAGCCGCAGGGCGCGCCGGATGCTGGAACGGAGAAAGTTTCCTCCGTGGACGGCATGACCCAGGTTTACGTCTCAGAAGGCACCTTCATGCGCGGCGGTATTGATGCCGATGCGCATACCAACGAAATGCCTTCCGCCAAGGTAACCATGACAGGTTATTGGATGGACAAGGTGGAAGTCACCAATGGCATGTATATGCTGTGCGTGACAGCCGGTGTCTGCGATTTGCCCCGCTATGGTCAGCAAACCTTGATGAAATCGAAGACTCGCGAAAATTATCTCCGCGACCCGCAATATGCCGATTACCCGGTGGTGTATGTAACCTGGGGTTCTGCTGATACCTACTGCAAATGGACTGGTCGACGCCTGCCCACCGAGGCAGAATGGGAATATGCGGCACGCGGCGCATTCCCGTCCCTGAACCTGTTCCCGTGGGGCGATCAGCGACCAGATAGCTCCTACGCCAACTTCAACTATGGCGCAGGCGATACCATGCGGGTTGGCAGTTTCCCGGCTGGTGCCAGCCCCTTTGGCATCCTCGACCTGGCTGGTAACGTGGCTGAATGGATGAGCGATTTCTATGATGTGAAATACTACGAAAAAGGCTTCACCATGAATCCCACCGGCCCAGTCGGACGCACCGATGTCTTCTCCCGCGTCGTACGCGGTGGTCACTGGGGTGACAGCTGGAAGATGCTACGCGTCTCCGCTCGTTCCACCCTCATGGGGCCTGATATCAATGCACAGGTTGGTTCGGACCGCTACTATGGCGAGTCTGCCGACACTGTCGGTTTCCGATGCGCTTCTGATAACTAGGCTTAACTTGTTACTGTGGACCGCCGGGTTTCCCGGCGGTCTTTTTTTATTAATTGACGCCTCTTCCTGCCTGTGGTACACTCCCGCCACAAATCAATAGCCCCAATCGGCAACTCTTATCCAGAGAGGCGGAGGGACCGGCCCTATGATGCCTCGACAACCGGTCGGCGAAAGCCGAACACGGTGCCAATTCCGACAGACGGATGT
>JAYRVQ010000024.1:0-13276 GCA_041918465.1 Anaerolineales bacterium | reverse complement strand
CCGTTGTAGAGCATGGGAGCGTTGTCTTTCTCCCCTTCACCGATGACGATGATGCCGTCCATTTCGACGGATTTCAGGACCAGGCGCATCGCTTCGACCGCGGCATGGTCGGCGCCCTCCTTGTCACCGCGGCCCATGAAGCGGCCTGCCGCCAGCGCGGCGGCCTCGGTGACGCGCACAAGTTCAAGGGCGAGGTTGCGGGTTGGGATGTTGTCGAGCATGTTCCCTCCGGGAGATTTTATAGAAAAAACAGGCGGATCCAAAATACGCCAATGACAGCCCCCCACAGCCACGAATCGATACGGTCAAACGCGCCACCATGACCGGGAAAGAGCGAACCCGAATCCTTGATGCCACCCTGCCGCTTGAAGAGGCTTTCGCCCAGATCGCCAAGCGTGGTGATGATACTAAGCACAAACCCAAGCAAGGCTCCCTCCAGGAAAGTGAGATGGAGCGGGCCAAGCCAGGAATAGACATAGGCAAAGAATCCGCCGTAGAGCGTGCCGGTGAACACGCCCGCAAAGTATCCCTCCCAGGATTTCTTGGGGCTGAGACGTGGCGCCAGTTTATGTTTGCCATATTTAACGCCCAACATATACGCGGCCGAGTCTGCCATCCACACTGTGGGCAAAACGAACATCAGCCACCAGCCTCCATCTGGCAGGGCGCGCAAGTCAACCAGGTACGCGCCAACCCAACCAAGGTAGAGGAATCCGCCGACAGTGATGGTAAAGTCGAGCGCGGCCTGATCCTGGCCGCGCTCGTAGGCGTAGAGATGCACCGCCAGGGCAATCAACACCAGGCCGGTTAAAACAAATTCAGCCTGAGCAGGGAAAAAAGCACGAGCCACCAGAATGAGGAACGTCCCACCGACCGTGACCAGCGCGGCAGGCTCCCGCTGAACAGCGCGAAACATTTGCACATATTCCCACGAAGCGAGAACGATGAAAAAACCGATGAGCAAAAAAAACCAAATCCCCCCCAACAACACCGCAGGCATGGCTATGATCAGCAGGGATAATGCTGTGATGGTACGCTTAGCCATTGGCTATCCTGTTTGCAACCGCCTCTGTAACGCCTCCAAAGCGTCGGTCGCGCTGTGCGAAGACTTCCAGCGCGTGGCGGTATTCCTCCTTGTCAAAATCAGGCCAATACGTGGGAGTGACATACCACTCCGAATAGGCCGCCTGCCAAATCAGGAAATTGCTGATACGCAATTCGCCCGATGTGCGAATCACCAGATCGGGATCGGGTACGCCCGCGGTGAACAAATACTGGCTGACCAGTTCAGACGTCACGGCCTCGGGCGCGATGCCATCCTTTAGAATTTTCTGGATGGCGCAGACGATCTCATCGCGGCCGCCATAATTCCAGGCGATGTTCAAAATCAGACGGTCGTTATTCCTCGTCAGGTCGATCGCTTTCAGGACCTTGGCCTGAATCTTCGGGTCCAAACGTTCCAGCCGCCCAATGTGACGTAATTGCACGCCCTCCTCGTGGAGTTCATTCAACTCGCGATCGATCACATCCTGAAGGATGCCCATCAACCCCTGCACTTCCTCCGGCGGACGTCCCCAATTCTCTGTGGAGAAGGCATAGATCGTCAGGTATTTAATTCCAAACTCAGCAGTAGAGCGGATGACGCGGCGCAGGTTCTCAGTCCCGGCTTTATGACCAGCCACACGCGGCAGGCCACGCGAGATGGCCCAACGGCCGTTGCCATCCATGATGATGGCAACGTGTTGGGGAATTTTTTCAAGCGGGAGGGACACAGTCTGGTCGCTCATCGGACGCGGCTACACTTCCATGATCTCTTTTTCTTTGGCCTGACCATGTTTGCCGACATCCTCAATATAACGGTCGGTCAATTTTTGTAATTGATCCTCGCCACGTTCGAGATCATCCTCAGAGACAAGTTTTTCCTTCTCGAAGTCGCGCATGTCGTTATGGATGTCGCGGCGGATGTTGCGGATGGCGACGCGCGCCTCCTCCAACCGCGCGTGGGTGTGTTTGACCAGGTCGCGGCGGCGGTCTTCGGTGAGCGGAGGCAGGTTGAGGTGGATGGATTTGCCGTCGTTATTGGGAGTCAGCCCAAGGTCCGAGGCAAGAATCGCCTTTTCAATCGTCTTGAGCGTGGATGGGTCGAAGGGTTTGATCATCAGCGAACGAGGTTCGGGCACTGAAATTGTCGCAAGTTGGATGAGGGGAGTCGGTGTTTCAAAGTAGTCCACCAACAAACGCTCGACGAGTGCCGGACTGGCGCGTCCCGTGCGGACAGTGGCCAGATCCTGCTCCAGCGCGTGGACCGCCCCGTGCATGCGGGTCTCTGCATCCTTCAACATGTCTTTTATGGTATCGTCACTCACCGTTGCCTCCAGGAAATTTTTACGGCATAAGGATACCCTAAAATCTCAAAAAATGCCACCGATTGAACAATCAGGAGAGGAGTTGGAGGAAAGTTGCGAGTCTCTCAAAAGGAAATCGGCAGGCGCGCAGTGTGCGTCTGCCGATTTGAAGGAAAAGGCAAGTGGATTTTTACCCGCTGACCAGTGTGCCGATTGTTTCGCCTTTGAGGGCGCGCAGGAGCGCGGTGGTATCCCACAAATTGAGCACGAGAATGGGAAGGTGGTTTTCCATGCACAATGAAATAGCCGTACTATCCATCACTTCGAGACGGCGATTGAGCACTTCAATATAATTCAACTGCTCGAATTTTTTTGCATTGGGATTTTTCTTCGGGTCGGCGTCATACACGCCATCCACCTTGGTGGCTTTGATGACCACGTCCGCTTCAATTTCGGTGGCGCGCAGAGCCGCGGCTGTGTCGGTGGAAAAGTATGGATTTCCCGTGCCCGCGCCAAAGATGACGATGCGTCCTTTTTCGAGATGACGGATGGCGCGTCGGCGGATGTATGGCTCGGCAATGGCGCGCATCTCAATGGCCGACATGACGCGAGTGTAGACTCCCGTCCGCTCCAGCGCATCCATCAGGGCCATGGCATTCATTACCGTGCCGAGCATGCCCATATAGTCGGCAGTAGCGCGGTCCATGCCGCGGTCCAATCCCTGCTTGCCGCGCCAGAGATTGCCCGCGCCGATAACCACCGCCACTTCCACACCCGTGGCATGGACTTCCTTCACGCGGCTGGCAATAGACTCAACCTCCGTTGGATCAATCCCAAATCCCGAGGGCCCTGCCAAAGCCTCGCCGCTGAGTTTAAGCAAAATACGTTTGTATTTCAAGTCAGGCATGTGTGTCTCCTTTTTAATCTCATCGAGGTTAGAAAAAAGGCCAACCATAAGGTTGGCCTTTCAGACTATTCACCCAACTTCTCGCCCAACTCCCAACGCTGGAAGCGGCGAATGATAACATTCTCGCCGATGGCCGCGATATTTTGCATGACCAGCGCTTCCACCTTGACAGCCTCGTCGCGGATATACGCCTGACGGAGCAGGACAACCTCGTCCTTGAACTTCTCCAAACGTCCCGCCACGATCTTCTCGGCCACAGCCTCGGGCTTGCCTTCCTCTTTTGTGCGCACCCGCGCGATCTCGGCCTCGTGATCCAACACAGCCTGCGGGATTTCATTTTCGCGCACGTAGCGCGGCGCGCCAGCGGCGATCTGCAAGGCGATCTCATGCGCCAGGTTGCGGAACTGTTCCGAGCGCGCCACAAAATCCGTCTCGCAATTCACTTCCACCATCACGCCTACGCGGCCCGCGCCATGCGAATACAACTCCACCACACCGTTCGAAGCATCGCGGTCAGCGCGCTTGGCGGCCGTAGCCATGCCCTTCTCGCGCAAAAAATCCACAGCCTTCTGATAATCGCCGTTCGCTTCCTGAAGCGCCTTGCGACAATCCAACATACCTGCGCCGGTGGCCGCGCGCAACTCTTTAATCATCTCAGTCGTAATTTCCATCGGTACTTTCCTCGTAATCCAGAAGACTTGACTCTACGCGGCTGGCGCGGACTCATCTGCCGCAGCCGCCTCATCCTTGACCTCGGGCTGGGTCGCCGCGACTTCGGGCTTTTCCTCGGGCTTGCGCGCCACGTTCAACTTCGCCAGCGTGGACTCGCCCAACAGATCGCCTTCGCCAACCTCATCCACATCCGCGGCTTCCACTACGCGTTTACCTTTGCGAGCGCGGGATGGCTTGGCTTCTGTGGAGGCTTGCGCGGCGGCAGGAGTCTCCAGGGCAGGTTCATCCTCCTTGCGCAAGGCCTTGCCCTCGAGAACTGCATCGGCCATGCGGGCCACCAGCAATTTGATGGCGCGAATGGCATCATCGTTGGACGGGATAACGTAGTCAATCTCCTGCGGATTGCAGTTGGTATCAACCAACGCGACCATGGGAATCTTAAGCAGATTGGCTTCGCGGACAGCCGCTTCTTCGCGGCCAACATCTACAATGAAAAGCAGGCTGGGCACGCGCTTCATGGTGCGCACACCTTCGAGACGGGTCAGCAAGCGGTCGATCTCGCGCCCGATCAGCAGGCCTTCTTTTTTGGTCAGGCGGTTGATCTCGCCAGTCTCGCGCAGTTTCTCGAGACGCTCAAGTTCCTGGATGCGCTGGTACATGGTGGACCAGTTGGTGAGCATGCCGCCCAGCCAACGCTCAGTCACATAAGGCATACCACAGCGGACAGCCTCTTCCTTGACGGTTTCCTGCGCCTGGCGCTTGGTGCCGACAAACAAAACAGTCCCGCCATTTGCAATTGTGTCGCGCACAACGTTAAAGGCCTGGTTCAACAGCTTGACAGTCTGTTGCAGGTCAATGATATGAATGCCGTTACGTTCCGTGAAGATGTACGGCTTCATGCGTGGGTCCCACTTGTTGGTACGATGTCCAAAATGGACACCGCTCTCAAGCAGGGCTTTCATGGATACTGCGGCCATAGGGAAAGATCCTCCTTGCGTTTGGCCTCCGCCTGCATCATCCCCGCCAGCGACTGCGTCCATTCGGTCCGCAGCACGCGCTGGAAGGTCCGCAAGCGTGCGAGATTGGGCGTATTTTGCCCGCCCGGGCAGAATATGTCCCGCCTATTTTGCAGACGGGAGCGGCGGGATTATAACACAGAAAAATTCCCGGGTAGAAAAACGCGCGGGGTCACGCGGCAGGCCGACGGTCCGGATCGAGGCGCTCGGAGGGGACCGCGAAGAAGCGATCCTTTAAGTCAATCAATGGTTTTTCGAGGAGGCGGTAACTCAGTCCGGCAATGATGACGGTCAAAAGAAGGGCGGCGGCGGCATTTGGAATAGGCAGGGGCGCTATGCTTGAAAGTCCAAAGGGGATGGTCACGAACCAGAGAATGGCAAAGTGATAGACGTACAACCCATAAGAAATTTTTCCAAGGTAAGCCATTGGCCGGGATTCCAGAAAGCGTTCAAACCAGCCGAGGCGCGCCACTCCAAAGATCAGGATGGCGAAAAGATAATTCAGGGCGGTGTAGCCCCAGACTGATTTCCAGGCAAAGGGAAGCAACAACGGATAACCCAGATCGGCGGCGTTAGCCCAGGTTCCCGAGGCGAGTGCGTCAGAGACAATGCCTAGTATGGGCAGGCCAATGAGAAAGGCGATAAATTGCGGGCGGGCTTTTGGTATGTCGGCGACGGTGAGCAATGCGCCAAGCGCGAAGGCATCCAAATGCGAAAACGGAAGGAAGTAAATGACTCTCAGCGGATCGTGAGTGAGGAAACCCGGCATGTTATCAGGTGACCATGTGGCTATCCACAACCGAAAGAGAATGGACAATCCAATGACCGATAGGAAGGTGATTTTATATTTGGAACGCGGCACAAGAAAGATCAGCAAAGGCCAGATGATGTAAAACTGTTCCTCCACGGCCAATGACCAAAGATGAGTAAGAAAACTGATGTATCGCTCGAACGAAGCCGATGCAGCGTAAAAGTTATAGACATATGTAAGCGCATAGGGCAATTGCTCCTGATAAATGCCCATGTAATTCAACTTGACCTGGTTGGAGGCCAGCCAGGCCACCAGCAAAGTCATGATCAACAAATAAAAATAATAGAGCGGAAAAATGCGAAGAAATCGCCTGCCGTAAAATTTAACAAAATAGGCGGCTCCAGCCAGGCGATCTTTCATGTCTATCAGGATGCCGGTTATAAGAAATCCTGAGAGAACAAAAAACAATTGCACCCCCATCCAGCCGAACTCAATCCAGAGAGTGTGATAAAAAAAGACCAGCAGGAACGCGATGGCGCGCAGGCCATCCAAACCCTTGATACGCATGGACGCTATTATACTTGCCCCAAATCCGTAAATTCAACTGTAAGGAATTTATCAACTATAATGTCGGCACTGGAGACTGCAACGTGCGCCTGACACGGATCGACACCTTTCGCCTTCTGGCGATCTACAATGTAGTTTGGGCTCATTGTCAATTCTTTGATGGCATCAAGGCCGAGACTGTGCCATTGAAGGTCCTGGAACTGGCCGTCATTATCATTGTACGTTTCACCATGCAGTTTTTCTTCATTGCGTCCGGATATTTTGTGGGAGGAAAAATCCTTGAATCACCGGAACAAAGATTCCTTCTGGCATGGAAGTATACAAAAAAACTGTTGTTGATCTTCCTTGTCTGGTGCGGTATTTATGCGATAGAAAATCCAGAATCGGTCGCAAAACTGATTGCAAAAAATCCCCTCACCCTCGTTTTTGAAGGGACGCGCACACATTTGTGGTTTCTGGTTGCATTGATACTGGTCATATGGCTATTCACATTGTGGCCGCTGAATAAAAGAGGTAAATCATTCCTGGTTTTTGGAATTGCAATTTTTATCCTCGGGCTACTGGGCGGATCTTATGCGATCACGCCTGCTGGCGTGGATCTCCATTTCAATACCCGCAATGGACTTTTCTTTAGTACCCTTTTCTTTGCTGTAGGCGTACAGTTTCACATCAACAAACCAAAAGTCAATCCAAACTTTGCCTGGGGACTTTACCTGGCGGGACTTGCCCTATTTTCCCTGGAAACGTACCTGCTTTGGGCGCAGTGGTCTGCCCTTCCGATCCGTCACGACTTTTTGATTGGTTCCGTTCCCATGGGCATCGGCGCCTTTTTGATTGCCTACACCGCCCGCCGCGAAACCAGAATGGATCGCGTCATGGCTCCGCTTGGAAAGTACGTGCTGGGAATTTACGTTTCGCACATCCTTTTCCTGGATCTACTGAAACCGCTGGGAACCATGTTGGACCCGCTTCTATGGGGCTTTCTTCTTCCTGCCCTTGTATTTGGGTCTTCGCTCCTGGTGGTTATTCTTCTTTCAAAAACCCCTCTTCGAAGCATTGTTGTTTAATTTATACCGGTCAATTCCCCTTGCCAGCGTTTAGATTATCTGCTGTCTGCCGCGCGGCCAGTAGTTCTTCCTTCATTTGTTTTGCCCTGACAGGGTCGGCAACGGACAAATCATTCAACTCTTGCGGGTCCTCGCTCAGGTCATAGAGTTCGAACGAATCCTCATGTCCGGTATAACCGGTAAATAACATCAATTTATACGTGCCTTTGATGTGCACAAACGTACCTCTGTTTAGGGGCTGAAAAGCTGAATTATCCTTTGCCAGAATCGAATAAATGCTTCGCCCTGACGAGCCGTCCCCACCAAAACCCGGCAGGGAGAAGCCATCACTGCGAGCAAGCGGTTTGGTTCTCATAATGGTTGCCAGCGTGGGAAGCAAATCCACATTGGCGGTCGGCTCATACACATCCACGCGCTTTGTCTGCCCTGGTGAAGATATAAGCATAGGAACGTGAATTCCCTGATCATATAAGAGGCTGGAAGCATGCCCATGCACGCCACGCTCAAATAATTGTCCGTGATCTGAGAGCACCACCACATACGTATTATCCAGCAGACCTGAGCTTCTTAAAGCATCCATCAGGACGCCAAAATCCGCGTCCAAATTCGCGACGTACTGATCGTACAAACGGCTAAATTGACGCAATTCCTGCTCACGGATCGGGGAATCCACCAACGGATGTCTCTTTTTAATGGGGATTTTCAAATCATCGGGAAATAAATTTCTAAACTTGCCTTGCGGGGCATATGGTTCATGGGGAGACCAAAGATGAAAAAATCCAAGATAGGGACGCTCATCCTCAGACGCGGCCTTTTGCAGTGCTTCATGAATCCCTTGAAACACGATTTCATTCTTATAGTAGTAATAGCCATTGAATGGGGGACGTTTCTCATTGGAATGCCTAAGTTCGGGGGCCAGATTCAAACCGCGCCCAAGGGCGATATCCAACATCCCCAACGTCACCGATCCGGCGTACAGTGTGTCCAGTTTGACGCCACCCACAAGGAAATCGTCATACGCAAAATATGGCACAGGGTCGGTGGATGTCAACTCGCCCAACAACAAAGGATTGTCATAAGCAAAGGAATATGCAGGCAAATGCAGGTCCAGGTCTTCATGGAACTGGCGCAGAAATATTTCCGACCATAGATTTTGCGAAAAACCTATCTTAAGATAATCGTCCCCCGCCATGCGGAACAGGTTGTTTTCCGTGAGGTCTCTTCGGATCAGCCCACCCCCATTCACTGCGCGATGATGCCAGGGATACAATCCGGTTAGGATGGAGGCCGTCCCTGGCGAAGTAAAACTTCCCTCGGAGTAATGACGATGGTAAACGGTCGCGGTTTCCGCGAAGCGCGTCAGATTGGGAGTTGTTTCGCGAGGATATCCATAGACGGACAAATGCGGCGCGGACATTGTATCGAATAAAAGGATCAGCACATTCGGGCGCCCATCTGTGGCGTGAACCAAATTCCTGATCGCCGGTACTGTGCTGGATAAAACTGCCCCACCCATGAGTGCGGATGATATTTTCAGAAAATCTCGCCGGGATACTTTGGACATTGCAAACCTATATAAACGTCTGAATCAAAACATACAAAATGGATAATGCAGTAAGTGGCAGGAGAACAAAAAGGAATACGATCATCCGGTCTGACAGCCAGGAAATTGAATCCTTCAAGATTCTAAAGTGGGTTGAAACCACGGACAGCACAATTGCCAGTAGCAACGAACCAAGCATCCACACCGGCAGGTATTCACCAAATTTTGGACCAACCGAAACATACCGGTTAAGAAACAGCATCATGGATCCTATCAGAACCAGAGCGGCCACACTCCCGCGCACAACAAACACATCCTTGAAGGTGCGCGGCGGAAAAATCATGCTGGAGATCAAGAGAAGCAACAGGATTACGAAGCTTTCCAGAAGGTTCGTTGTGAACTGATAAGCAAGGATTCCGGCGATCTCCCCAATGTTCAAAAAGAACAGCCAGCCGGGTAACTTCCAGAGAAAAACAACCATGGTCCACCCGTAAAACATAGCCGCGATCAAAGCAAAAACTGGCAGAATATCCGCAAATGCTGGAATCCGTCCCGATAGTGAATCTCTTAATTCTCGAAAGAACCGATTAAAACGAGACTTCATGATCACACACCATTGGCCACTTCTTTTGCCTTACCTAATCAGCAGGAATAAAACCATGCGCAATTCATCCCATTCCTGAATTGCACCGGCATTATAACTCCATGGACTTGTTTCCTGCATACCATTTGACAGAATAAAACATTGTCCCGACTAAAAAACCACGTTCCTGCTACAAGAACGTGGTTTTGGTACTTTAGATTGCGGGCGCCTGGCCATATAACTGCTGGCGGATCTGCATCAACTGGCGCTGCATGCGGTCATCTTTTGCAATGCCATCCGTTATCTTTTTGATGGCGTGCATCACAGTGGTGTGATCCCGTCCGCCAACGACTTCACCAATCTGCGGCAGGGAGACCTTTACATCCTCACGCAGGATGTACATGGCAAGTTGGCGTGGCAAAGCCACATTTTGAGAGCGGTCTGCACTGAGCAATTTCTCGGCAGACAGGTTGAAATAACGCGCCACCACGTCAATGACCGTCTGTGGCTCCAGTTCGCCACGCTGTGGCAGGAGGTCAGCCAGAGCCACATTGACCAGGCTGGCATTCAGTGTGGAACCGCTCAGATCGGCAAAGGCAACGATGCGATTGAGCGCGCCTTCCAATTCACGGATGTTCGACTGGACGCGGCGGGCAATTTCCTGCAAAACATCATCGGGAACGTAACGTCCCGTCCGCTCGGCCTTCGAGCGCAGAATGGCAAGACGAGTCTCCAGATCGGGCGCCTGGATGTCAGCGGCCAGACCCCACTCAAAGCGCGAGCGCAGACGTTCTTCGAGCGTGACCAGCGATTTGGGCGGCCGGTCAGACGAGACGATGATCTGCTTATCCTGTCCATGCAGGGTGTTGAAGGTGTGGAAGAATTCCTCCTGTGTGGATTCCTTACCAGCGATGAATTGGATATCATCAATCAACAACACATCGGCGGAGCGATATTTTTCGCGGAAGGCCTGCGTGGTGTGCGTGCGGATGGCCGAGATCAGGTCGTTGGTGAATTCTTCAGACGAGACATACAACACGTTCAACCCACGGGCGTGACAGGAATTACCGATGGCATGAAGCAGATGGGTTTTTCCCAGCCCGACTCCCCCATAGAGAAAAAGCGGATTGTAGGCACGCGCGGGTTTTTCGGCGACGGCCATGCAGGCCGCATGTGCGAGACGATTACCAGCGCCAACCACAAACGTATCAAAGACATAACGTGGATTGAGGGACACACTGCGCGGACGCGGTTCCGCGGGAACCGCGTCAGTCGGGACTTCTGCCTGGTCGGCCTCCGCAGGCTCCCCGTCCGCGGACGAAGCGACAACGAAGTTCACCGTCACGTTTGAATCCGTCACACCCATCAATATCTTGCTGACGGTCGGCGCGAGACGCGAATCCAGCCAATCCCGCGCGTAGGCGTTACGGACCGCGACGGTCATCACGCCCGCGTCGAATGCAACGGGTTTCGTATCGCGCACCCACGTGTCAAAGGATGCTTTCGGCATTTCCATTTGTAACTGGCCTAATACCGATTGCCAGGCGTGCTCTGCGTTCATAAGGTGCTCCCTCTAGCGAGTGATAGGGTAGATTGAACTAACCCGCCAACTTTCTGCGGCTTAGCGAGGAAAAATATGCGGTTGTCACCAATCTTGTGGAGCCTGGATGAGGCAAACTTGCATCCTCATCATCTTTCAGCGTGACTGCATTCTAGCATTGAATCCCCACAATGAACAACACGCTCAGCCTACGGGATGTTAAAAGATTGCACTTTTTTAAGGTCGTTAAATGTTAAATATCGCGGCGGCATTGAACCAGTGACAACCAATAATACCGAACACCTGTTTCAGCCAAAGACACGGACGCCCCCCTCAACTCCCCCCATATATGGTGCTCGCGCGGGTTTTATACCTTCTGATGGCATATCTGCCTTAAAAAAACGTGAGTGATTGTTTTTTAGTAGGACTGTAACTAGCGCGCCAGATTTGGGGATTCGCAGGCCAAAATTTTACCCGCGCGGCAGATTATGACACCGCGCGGCGCGGAACCCACGCGAGGATGGTTGTCCCTTCGCCCGGCGCGGAGGAAATATCCACTTCGCCGCCCACCGCGCGGACGCGCGTCTGCATATTTGCGAGTCCATGTCCGATGGATTTGTTCATCTTGTCGGTATCGAAGCCTTTGCCGTTATCGCGGACTTCCATCACGACGCGTTCATCGGTCGTCCACACGTTGACCGAGACGCGTTTGGCCGCGGCGTGCTTGGCTACGTTGGCCAAAGACTCCTGGCAGATGTGGAACAGAGCCATGCCATGAGATGGAGGCAGGTGATCCAGTTTAGCTTTCGAACCATTGACAGTGGCCGACGCCAGCGTATTGGCGCGATATTCCGAAGCCAGCCGCTTGAGACCGTCTAATAGGTTCTCATTACTCATTTGTCGCGGGCGCAGGTCGAGAATATAGGCGCGAATGTCGCGAATGACCTGGTTCAGGTCATCAATGGCATGTTTGACGCGGCCCTTCGTCTGCGTTTCACCATCGCCCAGCATGTGCTGGATGTTTTCCATCGCCAGTCCCACCCCATAAATGGATTGGATGATGCCATCGTGCAGATCCATGCCGATACGCTCGCGTTCCTCCAACACTGCCAGACGGCGCGCGTTCTGGTGCAAGCGGGCGTTTTCAATGGCGAGGCCAGCCCAATTCCCCACTGCCGAGAGAAGCTGGATATCGCGACTGTCAAAAGGTGACTGTCCGCGCGTGGCGACGCTCAAAACGCCAATCAGATTTCCCGAGGCCTTCAATGGCAGACAAGCCACCTGCTGGAATCCTGCCCGCACCACCGCGTCGCGCAGGAAACGGTCATCTTTTGCCAGGTCCATGCTGACGACCGGCTCGCCAGTCTTCGCCACCAGCCCGGGAAAGCCATCCCCGATCTGGAACCGGCTTCGGTTCCAGAATGCTTCGGCGGCCTGTCCGCGATGGAGAACCATCCGCAGAGTCTGCTTGTCTTCCTCCAGCAAAAAAATCTCGCCCGATTCCACTTTCATGTAATTCATCACCAGGGCGAGGGTCTTGTTCAGGATTTCATCCAATTCAAGCGAGGAAGTCAGCGTAGATGCGATATCGTTCAGCAGGGACGCGTCTTCACTGCGGCGCGTCATGGCGGCATCGCGTTCACGCAAGTGCTCATACAGCCGCGCGTTCTGGATGGCCGCCGAAGCGTAAGCCGCCAGCATCTGGATGATCTTCTCGTCGTCAGCGGTGAATTCGCTCTGGCCGATTTTTTCCGTCAGATAAATTTGACCCAGTTGCAGGTCCGCGGCCCGAATCGGGACCCCCAAAAACGAGCGCATCTTCGGATGATGCGGCGGATAGCCCACCGCACGCGGGTCGCGCGTCACATCCGCCAAACGGATCGGCTCCTCGGAGTCCATCAAAGCGCCGATCATCCCGCGTCCTTGCGGCGGGTGCGGCATCCGCTTGATTTCATCCTCTGTCATGCCAACGGAAATAAACTGCTTCAACTTGCCTTCATCATCCAACACCCCCACCGCCGCGTAACGCGCGTTCGACTGTTCACAAGCCACAGTCGCGATCCGCTCCAGCAACGTCTCCAGTGAAACATCCTTCACCAATTCCAGGCTGGCCTGATGCAATGCAATGAGACGTTCCTGAAGTTCTTCTCTGGTCAAAAGCATCTACATTTACCTCTATTGCATCAATTATATCCAGATTCAGCAAGTTTGATAGAATTTGGTAGAAGGCCGCCATACAATTGCAACATCGAGGAAAACTGGATGACAAACTCCCGGATTGCTGG
>JAYRVQ010000023.1:0-10734 GCA_041918465.1 Anaerolineales bacterium | reverse complement strand
TTTCCGCCCGACGAATTTCTGCCGATAGACTTTCGCGGACTCTTCGAGCGCCTCCCGTAAAATGGCATTCCGCTTCTTTCGGACCTCGGGGCGGGTCTGCCCTTTCATCTTCGCGGCCCCCGTGCCTGTCCGAGGCGAATACGTGAACACGTGCCCGCCCGCGAAATCCATCTCACGGACGAAGGCGAGCGTCTCCGCAAATTCGGCCTCCGTCTCGCCAGGGAACCCCGCGATGATGTCGGTGGTGATGGCCGCGTCGGGGATGCTCGTCCGCGCGGACGCGACCAACGCGCGGAACGAGGCAGGCGTGGTCTTGCGCGCCATCCGCCTCAGCGTAGATTCGCTCCCCGATTGCAGGGGCAGGTGCAGATGAGGCATGAGGCGGGGATTTTTCCAGAGCGAGAAAAAGTCCGCGTCCAGGTCCCACGGCTCGAGCGAGGAAAGACGCAAGCGCGGCGCGTCGGTTTGGTCGAGGATCGCTTTCACGAGGTCGCGCAGATGGCTTCCATGCTCCTGTCCCCACGAACCGAGATGCACGCCCGACAGCACGATTTCTTTTGTCCCGCCAGCCAGCGCGAATTGAATATCTTCAATCACATCCGCCAGCGGACGCGAACACGATTCGCCGCGCGCGATAGTGGTGACGCAAAACGTGCAGGCGTTGTCACACCCATCCTGCACTTTGATGAAGGCGCGCGTCCGCCGATGCAAACCAGGCAATGGCTGGCGCAAGATCGGTTCATCGTCAAACGTTAAACGTTCAACGTTCAACACATCCACCAGATTTTCTTTTTGTTCGTTTGGAATCACTTTCAGCACATTCGGCAGATTTGACGCCTCTTTCGGCTGAAGCGTGGCCCAACAGCCCGTCGGGACGATTTGCCCCACGCCCGCGCGCGCAAGATGACGGATCATCTGCCGCGAATCCGCCGCCGCGTCTGCCGTCACCGCGCAGGTGTTGACCACCGCCAACTCCGCGCCCGCGGCGGATGCGACAATCTCGTGTCCCGCCGCGCGGAATTGCCGCGCCATCGTTTCGATTTCGCTTTGGTTAAGGCGACAGCCGATGGTATCGAGGTAGATTTTCATAATGGCGGTAGACCATGGATGACAGACCGTGTTTCATATTATCGTCCACGGTCCATCGTCTATCGTCAAATTACGGTTGAATCACAATGAACTGATCGAAGATGATATCCACGCCACTTTCTTCGAACGTGCCTGCCAGAAGCCCCACCTCACCGCTGACGAGAGTCGAATCACTGACCTGTGAAACGGGAAAGCCATTGACGTAAAACGAGAGTGTGTTCCCAGCGCAATCCGCGCGCAGGTGGTTGACAGCCACACCTGTTTTTATGTTGGTGGACATCGCCATTTGATCCTGTCCCAGCAAAACGGACTCCAATCCATTTGTCCGCCCGACCGCGTAATACCCGTCACTGCTGATGACAAAGAAATAGAAATTCGGCATACCGTCCCGATTCTGAAAACGGCAGATGATGCCCGCGCGGTTGGAATCCGGTCCGGATAGTTTTGCCACATCCACTTCGATGCGCGCGTCGGTATACTGTTTCCCCGGCGTGGACCAGTAATTGAAATGCGGCGCGCTGACGAGGAAACGATACACACCGCCGTCATAATCCACCGCCCCGTTCGGGGAAGAGACGTGATCCCAACCGCTGACAGAATTCGAAAAATCATCCTGATACAGGATGGTTCCCGAAGCAGGCACTGGCGGCTCCACAGTTGGGCCGGAGATCCCATTTGGCAAAGTACAGGCGACGAGCAGGAACAAGATCGAAAGGGCCGGGAGAAATTTTAGATTTTTCATCGTGAGTCCTGTCTAAATTTTTTATGGAAAATAGAGTGCGAGTAATTGCGCGGCCTGTTGGCCTTCCACGCCATCTGCATCGAGGGACTGGGCTTGCAGGAGATGGACACGCGCAGATTCCATCCTGTTCATCTCGATATAGGTCATGCCCAGATGCAGGTGGGCAGGCGCGTAATCCGGGTCGAGACGCAGGGCGGCCAGCAGATTTCCCTCCGCCAGCCCGGTGATATCCGCGGCCAGATACGTCCAGCCAAGCAGATCGTAGGAGGCGGCATCGTCCGGGCTGAGGGCCAGCACTTGTTGCGCGGCCGGGACGCCCACATCCTCCACCCGAAAAGAATATTGCGCGCTGAACAACGCCAGCATGCGCCAGTACGTCACATCGCTGGGCGCAAGTTCGGTTGCGCGCTGATAAGCGGCCAGCGCGGGCGGCAGGTCACCGGCAAAAACGTAGGCATCACCCAGCGCGGCCTGAAAGGCGGGATTCTCCGGCTCGATGGCCGCCGCCCACTGGAATTGTGCCAGCGCCTTCTGCGGCTCATCCTTGCGTTTCCAATACAGACCAGACAACGCGCGGACAGTGGCCGAGAACGGATCCAACGCTTCCGCCTGCTGGATCTCCCCGCTTCCATCCTGACCGAGATGCTGTTTCGCCTCCCCAAGCCAGGCCCACGCCTCGGCGTTCCCCGCGTCCGCGTGGACAGCGCGCTGGAACACCTCTCGCGCCAACAACCATTCGCTAACGAGTCCCAACCCGCGGCCAGTCACCACCAGACGACTCGCCTCATCCTCTTGCAACGATGCGAGATTGAGCGCAGAACGCATCGTCTGCACGGCGGGATCGTAGGCCTCATCCAACTTTGCAGAGTTCATCAATGCAGGCAAAGCGTTATCAGGATCAAAAATGGAAAGGAGCAAACCTAAACGATGTTGAGCGGCGGCGTCCGTATCATCGAGGGCGGCATACTGTCCCAGCGCGGCAGTTTCAGCCTCCAGATCTCCTTGCGCGTTGAGCGCCAGCGCCAGGCCGCGGTAAAGGGACTTGTCTGTCCCGTGGATTTCCAGTCCGCGCCGAAGAGCCTGTTCGGATTCAACGAACTGTCCGAGTTGATAATGGGCCGAGCCGAGTTCGCTCCAGCCCTCCACAGACAGGTGTTTCGCCTGTCCCAGCAAGCGCGCGGACTCGGCCATGTCCGCGCCCGCGAAGGCGGCGCGCCCGGCGCGCTCCATCAGATCGGTGCGCCAGAACAAAAGACGCGCGGCGTGTTCGTAATCCGCGGCCGCGTCGAGGGGACGCGACTCTGCCAGCGCAGAGTCAGCGCGTTGGATGTCGGCGTTGGCGGAAAAAAGCACGGGGGCCGCGATCAGTCCGATAACGGCGAGCAGGATGAGGGTCCGAAAAAGAAGCGTACGCATGTCGCAATAATTATATCCTTTGAATGGCAGTATAATTGTCCCTGTATGGGTTCCCTTTCCAGTCAGATTTTTTCATTCATGACCAGCCAGCAGGGCAGTGTGATCTATCACATCCTGCTGGTCTCTTCGATTGCATTCGGGCTCCAGTCTGCATTCAATCACTGGCGTTCCAGCGATTTTCCACAGGCGCGGCGGACCATGGTGGGACTGGGCATTTTACTGACCATCAACCTGATCATGTTCATTGTCAGCGCGCTGGGATGGCAACAGATACTTAACTTAAACATCCTGTTGCCGCCGCTGGACCGTGCCTTCGTACTGATTGGCCTGATCTGGGTTACGTGGTTGTGGGCTTTCCCCGAACCCAGCCGCGCGGCGGACTCGGCGACGGTCATTCTGAGCGCGCTGATCGCGTCGGTGATTTTGCTTGGCTTGTCCGATCCAGATTTGAGAAATGTAGCGTCATTCAACGCCACCTTGCAGGATGGATTGTGGCAGTTGGCGTCCATCGGGTGGACTTTGATCGGCGCGCTGATCCTGCTCATCCGCCGCCCCAGCGGATGGGGATATGGCGTTGCATTTTTGACGCTGGCCTTCCTCGGCCATGTGACGTACCTGTGGAGCGACCGCACAACCGGCGATTTCCCGGGCGCGGTGCGACTGGCCTACCTGGCCGCGTATCCCATTCTTTTGACCCTCCCCCAACGCTTTCCCGCGCCGACCGTTCAGCCGACTTCCGTTAAACAAGAGGCCTCTGTCCCGGAGCGACGCCGTTACAGCACAGACCCGAAAACTTTCCACGCCCTGCTCGATCTCGCGGCGGAAACCAACACCACTAAAATGAGCCAGTCTGTGACGCGCGCCATCGCGCAGACCATGCTGGCGGATCTGTGTTTCCTGATCTACCTGACCGACAACAAGACCCAATTACAGATCGCTTCGGGCTATGACCTGATCCGCGAGGAACCGCTCGAGGGCGGCAGTCTTAACAAGACCGCGGTGCCGATGCTGGCAAATGCCCTCCAGCGCGGACGTCCATTGCGCCTGCCAGCCAGCGGCACTTCTGCTGATATTAAAGGGCTGGGAGATGTGCTCGGACTGGGCAATCCCGGCAACCTGATCAGCGTGCCGATGCTCACAAAGGAAAAAGAATCCATCGGCGGGGTCATGTTGCTTTCGCCATATTCCAACCGGTTGTGGAGCGCGGAAGATCAGGCATTTCTGGCGAATATTGCCGCATCGCTGGTGTCCATCGTCCAGCGCGGCCAGCATGTGACCTCGCTCCAGGAAAAGGAGCAAGCCGCCAAGAAGTCGCTGGAAGAGGCGCTCCTTCAACTCTCCCAGGCAAAAACACAGAACGAACAACTCTCCCGCCAGATGGAGGAGGTGTCCAAAACCCCGGCCTCCACCGCGGACCTGACCATCGCGTTGACGCACATCGAGGAACTGGAAAAAGAGATCGCGTCCCTGCGCGCGGCGAAGAAAACGCGCGGCGTCAGCGAAGTCAACCAATTGGAGAAGGAACTGCGGATCACGCTCGAAGACACAGCGCGCCTGCAAAACCAACTGGCCGAAGCCAACATGAAGATCCTCGAATTGGAAAAGAAAGAAAAATCCGAGCATTCAAACGAGCAGGCCGAAGTGGTGGCTTCCATTTCGCAGGAATTACGACAGCCAATGTCCTCCATCATCGGGTACACCGATTTGTTGCTGGGCGAATCGGTGGGCATTCTCGGCGCACTCCAACGCAAATTCGTGGAACGCGTCAAGGCGTCCACCGAACGGATCGGAAGCCTGATCGATGACTTGATCCAGGTGACCACGCTCGAGTCGGGTCTCTCGGACCTCAAATCTGAATCCGTAGACTTGAACGTCATCATTGACAACGCCATGTCTTACACCAGCAGTCAATTGCGCGAGAAGAACATCACCATGCACCTGGATCTGCCCAAGGTCATGGCGCCCATCCATGCGGATCGCGAAGCCCTGCAACAGATACTCATCCATCTCCTGCAAAATGCGGGCGCGGCCACGCCCATCGAAGGCAATGTGAAACTCAAAGTGCAGGCCAAGATGGAAGATGAACAGGATTACGTTCTGATCCAGGTACAAGACTCAGGCGGCGGCATCTCTCCAGAAGACCTGCCGCGCGTCTTCACCCGTCTCTACCGCGCCGATAATGTTCTCATTCAGGGCGTGGGCGATACGGGCGTGGGACTCTCCATCGCGAAAACCCTGACCGAGGCCCAGCACGGACGCATCTGGGTGGAAAGCGAACAAGGTACGGGATCCACGTTCAGCGTGCTCCTGCCCATTGTGCGCCCCGGCCAGGCGGGTGAGAGGTAATCCATGCGGGCCCTTCGACAGTTGGGGGAAGGATTCGCCCTTGGCTTGCTGTCAGTCATAATTGTTGTTGGTGGAATGTCCCTTGCACTCGCGGAGGGCTACGTTCCCCAGCCGCCACCTACGCCAACAGCAACGGCATCAGCCCTCCCATCGGCCCCGAGCGGCATTGAAGAGTCCGCACCGACCGAAGCGCCCAGTCCCACCTCACCCATCCCGTCTCCATCTGCAACATTCACAGCAACGCCCATCCCGCCCACCAACTGTCCACCACCGGCAGGCTGGGTGCTGGTGATCACCTATCCCGGCGATACGCTCGATATACTCGCATTTCGTTATCACACCACAGCCGGGGCTTTAATGGCGGCGAACTGTCTTGTCTCGCCAAACCTCCTGCCGGGATATGGGATTTACGTGCCACCCGTGCCAACCATTACGCCCATCCCGTGCGGCGCGCCGTTTGGCTGGGTGCAATACACCGTCCAGCCCGGCGACAATCTCTACCGCATCAGCCAACTCTTCCGGGTCACCGTTTCAGAATTACAGCAGGCGAACTGTCTCGGCTATTCAACCACCATTTACACCGGCCAAAGACTTTGGGTGCCAAACGTCGCCACCAGCACACCGCCAGCCACGCCCATCAATATCGAATTCGATACTGTAACGCCCGTGCCGACCGATACACTCCAACCCACCTCCACACCAGAACCGACGATCATCCCGACACAGGTTCCGCCGAGCGAGACTCTTCCACCGCCGCCGACAGCAACACCTCCACCGACGGAGACTCCGCCTCCATCCACGCCTTAGCCTGTCCGCCGTTTCATGGGCGGAATCAACCTCCATGCGCCGACTCATCCCTGCCATTTTTATCGTCCTGCTCCTCACCGCCTGCGCGGGACAATCCGCCCAGCCGCCTGTGCAGGGATTGCCTTTTATGATCGTCACTCCCGCAGGAATGTCATCCGCCACGCCTACACCGTTTCAACCCGCGCTGGCAACCCCTTTTCCCACCATTTCTGCAGAGACATTCTACACGCCCCTGCCTCCACTGATTCTTCCAACGGAAGTAGCCGCGCTAGAAACATCCCTGCCGACTCCAGATATGGGTGTTTTGTATCCAACCGTCATCCCGCCACCCGCGGTTGTCGGCGATTACCCGGACGTGATCACCTTCCTGCTCATCGGCTCGGACAAACGTCCCGGTTCCTCGTATCGCACCGATACCATGGTCATCGCGATCCTGCGTCCAAAAGATGACCAGGTCTCGCTCATCTCCATCCCGCGTGATCTGTGGGTGTACATCCCTGAATGGGAAATGCAACGCGTCAACACCGCCTACATGCACGGCGAGATCACAGATTATCCCGGCGGCGGCCCTCAACTGCTGAAAGACACCATCGAGTACAACCTCGGCCTGCACATTGACCACACCGCCATGGTTGAGTTTGACGGCTTTCGCCGCATTGTGGACACCCTCGGCGGAATCGACATCCCCGTCGCCTGCGCGTACACAGACTGGCGACTCATTGATCCAAGTTACGACCCCTATAACGAGAACAACTGGTATCTCTACACCGCCGGGCCGGGACTGATGCACATGGATGGCGACCTCGCGCTCTGGTATGCGCGCTCGCGTTCCAAATCCAATGACTTCGACCGCGGCCGCCGTCAGCAGGAAGTCATCCGCGCCATTTACTCCCGCGCGCTAACGGGCGACACGCTGACGAAAATTCCGCAACTCTACAACGACCTGAACACGCTCGTCGCCACCGACCTTGGGCTGGCCGACATCCTGAAACTGGCGGGACTCGCCCCCGGCTTTTCCAACGCGGATTTCCGCAGTTATTACATTCGCCCGCCCATTGTCAGTTCGTGGATCACGCCCGGCGGCGCATACGTGCTTCTACCCGACCAGGCCGCGTTGCAGGGACTCGTCACGCAGGCGTTGACCGCGTCGGTGGTGGCAACTGTCAATGAGGCGATCAGCATCGAGGTCCAGAATGGAACGGCGTACGAGGGCTGGGATGCGCTGGCGGCTTCGCGTCTCAACTACGCGGGCTATGTCACCAGTCTTGCGTCCGCTGACCGCCGCGACTACGCCACCTCGATCTTAATCGACCTGACTCCTGCACAGGACTACAACCAGAGCGCCATGCTGTTGAATGTAATGGGATTCCTGCCGGGCCAGTTGATTTCCATGCCCGACCCGAACAGCAAGGTGCAATATCGCCTGATCCTCGGCTATGATTATGAGCCGTGTTTCCAGCCAGAATCGTTGTCGCCATGATGCTTTTCAAAGGATGATGTTTGTACGCTTGCCTTCATGACGCATGGCACTACACTTATAGGGGGGAAACAGCCATAATCAGGCTGAACGCATATCAAACTAATCTTGTCCAACTTCTCAGATAAGGAGAAACAATGGCAGTAAAAGGCTGGATCGAAGTCAGCGACAAATATTGTAAAGGCTGTGAACTTTGCATCAGCGCCTGTCCGCAGGGCGTGATGGAACTGGATATGTCCCGCCTGACACCCAAGGGATTCCACCCCGCGCACACGTTTAAGGACGGATGCACGGGGTGCGCTGTCTGTGCGTTGGTCTGTCCCGACGCGGCAATTACCGTTTATCGCGAGATCACCAAGGCCGCGGTCCCTGCAACTGCATGAATTAACCGCGAAGCACGCGAAGGCCACAAAGACTTTTAAAGAATTTCTTTGCGGTCTTAGCGGTAAAAAATTTGGAGAACCCAATGCCAAAAGAACTATGGAAAGGCAACGAAGCCATCGCCGAGGCGGCGGTGCGCGCGGGACTGGAAGCCTACTTCGGCTACCCGATCACCCCGCAGACCGAGATCCTCGAATACCTCTCGCGCCGCATGCCTGAACTGGGACGCGCCTTCGTGCAAGCCGAATCTGAACTCGGAGCGATCAACATGGTTTACGGTGCGGCGTGCACAGGCGTACGCGTCATGTCGTCCTCGTCCAGCCCGGGCGTGAGCCTAATGATGGAGGGACTATCTTATATCGCGGGCACTGAAATCCCCGCGGTGCTGGTCAACGTGATGCGCGGCGGACCGGGGCTGGGCAACATTGCCCCCGCCCAGGGCGACTATAACCAGGCTGTCCACGGCGGCGGCCACGGCGACTATCCCCGCATCGTGCTGGCGCCCGCCTCCGTGCAAGAAGCCATTGACCTGATGGTGCTCTCGTTCGATCTGGCTGAAAAATACCGCATGATCACCATGATGATCCTCGACGGTTCCGTCGGCCAAATGATGGAGCCTGCTGAAATGCCGGAGATGAAGCCCATTGTCCGCAAGGATTGGGATTGGGCTACCAACGGCGCGGTCGGACGCGAACGCCGCATCCTGTCGTCCATTTATATTGACCCGCCCGCCGAGGAAGTTGCCAACTTCCGCCTCGGCAAACGCTGGCAGGAAGTGCAAGCCAACGAAGTCCGTTACAAGGAATATTTCCTCGATGACGCTGAGTTTGTTGTTGTCGGCTTTGGCACGGCGGGACGCGTGGCGCTGTCCGCGGTCCGCACGGCGCGCGCCGAGGGCATCAAGGTTGGCCTGTTGCGCCCGGTCACTGTCAGCCCGTTCCCCTATCAGGTGCTGGATCAACTGGCGGGTCGCGTGAGCGGCTTCCTCGTCACCGAGATGAATATGGGGCAGATGTTCGATGACGTGCGGCTCGCGGTGCGCGGACGCGTCCCGGTCGAGTTTTATGGTCGGACGGGCGGCGTGGTTCCATTCCCCGACGAAGTGCTGGGCGAAATCCGCCGCATCGCCGCGGGACATTGGTCTGTTGACCGCGACCCGCGCGACTCCTGGCAGACGCGCATGGCGTCCGTCATTGAGAGGTAAACATGGTTGCTCCAAACAATTTAGTCTATGACCGACCCGAAGGTTTCACCGATACGCCGACGCATTACTGCCCCGGCTGTACACACGGCGTGGCGCATCGCCTGATCGCCGAGGTGCTGGGAGAAATGAACCTGATCCCGAAGACCATCGGCGTCGCACCTGTGGGATGTTCGGTGTTTGCCTACAACTATTTCGATTGTGATTTTGTGGAGGCCCCGCACGGACGCGCGCCCGCCATGGCGACAGGTATCAAGCGCGTGATGCACGACCGCATCGTTTTCACCTATCAGGGTGACGGCGATCTGGCTTCAATTGGCATGGGCGAAATTGTACATGCCGCGGCGCGCGGGGAGAACATCACCGTCGTCTTCATCAACAACGCCAACTACGGCATGACCGGCGGACAGATGGCGCCGACCACGTTGCCTGGCATGAAGACGACCTCCTCCCCGAACGGACGCGACGTGGAGACGCAGGGCTATCCCATCAAGGTGGCCGAGATGCTGTCCACGCTGGAAGGTGTGGGCTACTGCGTGCGGCGTTCCCTGCACGACCCAAAGAATATCCGCCTCGCCAAGAAAGCCATTCGCATGGCGTTTGAAACGCAGGTGCGCGGATTGGGTTTCTCGATGGTCGAACTGCTCTCCACCTGTCCCACCAACTGGGGCATGACACCTGTCAACTCGTTGAAGTTCGTGGAAGAGCACATGGTGCCCGCGTATCCACTGGGTGATTACAAGATCGGCGAAGCGATCAAGCAGATTAAGATTTAGAGAGCAGAAAGTAGAGAACAGAGAGTAGTGAGACTGCTCTCTAATCTCTAGTCTCTACTCTCTGTTCACGGAGTGAACAATGCAAAAAGAAATTCTCATCGCAGGTTTTGGCGGACAGGGTGTTTTGTTCGCGGGACAGGTCCTCGCCTACGCGGCCATGGACTCAGGCAAGATTGTGACGTGGATTCCGTCCTACGGTCCCGAAATGCGCGGCGGCACCGCCAACTGCACCGTCGTCGTGGCGGACGAGGAGATCGGCTCGCCGCTGGTCAAGAATCCTCCCGCGGTCATCGCGCTGAACCTGCCGTCGTTCGACAAGTATGAAGACTTGGTCCAGCCTGGTGGCGCGTTAATCGTCAACCAGTCCATGGTAGACCGAGTCGCGAAACGGACGGATATCGTGACCATTTTTGTCCCTGGGAACGAGATAGCCGAAGAGACCGGCGACCGCCGTCTGCTCAACATGGTGATGGTCGGCGCGCTGCTGGCCGCGTATCCG
>JAYRVQ010000022.1:0-3702 GCA_041918465.1 Anaerolineales bacterium | reverse complement strand
GTGCGCTTTGTACAAGATTATCATTGCGGTCTGGCTTGCATAAAACCTGAAGTGGATACCCTTGCGGCGCAAGTGGAAGCGCTGGCCTTCAATGAAAAAATATACTCTGTTGCAATGGAAGGTGTTGTCACCCTGAAAAATGTTTTTTCGCGCCCGATTTTTTTTGAGCGCTTTGAACAGTTTGTGCGATCCGCCGCCTGATTCTTTCTTATGACTTCCCTCAACTCCCTGAAAAGTCGCACCGTCTTTTTTTACGGCCCCGGCGAAATTGGTCCGACGGGTTCAGGATCGGCCATGCGTCAATTCACCAACTTGCGCGCTTATCTCGATTTTGGATTCAGAGTCGAGGTTATCCAATTCATCAATCGTAGCCGCGCTGATGTTTCTGTGCCTAAAAAGCCAGACGTGGATGTGCCATGGATCCAAGTGGAATATATCCCTCGCCCAGTCAGTTTACTACATCGATTGGCGTTCTATGCCGGATTCCCACGCAGTTTCATCATGGAAATCTTGTTTCCAGTGCGCCCTTTTGTGCTCAGGGAATTGGCGCAACGCGTCCGCTTGCAACCGGACGCCATCCATCACTTTGAATATGTGGATATGGCCAGTGCCGCGGTGGACTTCCCCGGCATATATGCCATTTGGAGTTGCCACGATATTTTTTCCCAACGCATTCCACTCCTCTGGGAAATGCGAAAAACTGCCACAGATCGACTTCCGCCGCGCTACCGCCGAGTTCGCGTCCAGCGTCTGCGCCAGGCCGAAGATTGGGTGGCGCAATCCCAAAAGATAATTCTAAACATTGCATGGCATGAAAACCAGGAATTTAGGCAGAAGCGCGGCTACAAACAGGCGCACTTTTTCCCGATGAGTTGGCCGGATGAAAACTTCATTCCGCGTTCTCGCGCTCGGGGCAAGGAAAATATCCTGCGCTTGCTTCACCTGGGTAGCGTGGATGGTTTCCTTGGTTACGATTCTCTGCGGTTCCTATTGGCGCAGGTCTTTCCTCTGCTCACGCCTGCCCAATTGGCTCGTTTGGAATTGCATGTGGTGGGCAAGATGGGGCAGGGTGATTATGTCCGTGAGATTCAAGCCCTGGTCGAACCGTACCCGCAAGTCAAATTTATGGGCTTTGCAGATGACATCCGTCAGGCCTATGCCGAAGCAGATGTGCAAGTGATTGGCGGTGAACGCGCCACTGGGATGCGTACGCGCATTATCGAGTCCTTTGTTTATGGCCTGCCGGTGATCAGCACCATCGAAGCCGCTCGTGGTGTGGCTGAACTGCGCGATGGGGAGAATATTTTCCTGGCCGAGGACGCGCCTGCCTTCGCCCGGGCGCTGGTCGCGCTTTTGGAAAATCCTGCACAATTGGATGGAGTGGCCATAACCGCCCGTCAGACCTATGACAGTTTTTATTCCCGCTCGGTGGCTTCTGCCAAACTGGCCGGGTTATTGGAGAAATATATCTGACTATGCCTCGCACTGGCAAACATCCTCTCAAGCTGACTACAACCGACGCATCCGGGACCGCGCCTCGGCCTGTCACCGTTACGACTGTGGTTCACATCCCCATGCTGGACGGGTATTGGGCCGAAAGCCTGAATGTGCTGAAAATGTTTTTCGAGAGCCTGTATGCCAGCACCGCCCAACCCTTCGACCTGATGGTGTTCGATAACGCATCCTGTTCTGAAGTGCAGGATTATCTGGTCTCACTTCAGCGCGTTGGAAAAATTCAATATCTGACTCTATCAACCCACAACTTAAAAAAATTGGGCGCAATGGATTTCCTGTTTTCCAACGCGCCGGGCGAGTACATTGCCTTTTCTGACAGTGACGTGTACTGCCTGCCCGGTTGGCTTGAGGAAAGTCTATCGGTTTTGAGTGCTTTTCCCGAAGCCGGGCAGGTAAGCGCCCTGCCAACAATAGATAAACGCAACCATTATGTGCAAAGTACACTGCAGGGTATTCAATCAACGATGAATGTGGCAGTCGAGCGCGGACAATTGATCCCCGAATCTTGCATCGAAGCCCACCGCCTGAGCATTGGGCGCGAAAAAGATGAGTATCTGCGCCATGCTGGATCGGGCGAAGACATTCGAATCACGCGCAACGGGGTCAGTGCCTACGTTTCGGCGCAGGATTTTCAGTTTGTCACCCGGCGTGAGATCGTCAGGAGGATTTTGCCGCTTGAGGTGCGCCATGCCGGGGAATATTACGACCCCATCTACAGTCCGGTCTTTGAAGCCAAAGTGGACGAAGGCGGCTGGTGGCGGCTTTCCACTGTCCGTTATCTGGTTCACCACATGGGTAATCGTTTACCGGACCTGAAGTCCGAACTGGCTGGAGTGACTGACGCTCTGCCTGTTTTGAATTCTGCTCCAGCGCAAATGACTGGCGCTACATCTTCCGCTTGGTGGAGACGTATTTTGCATAGCCGCCCGGTGCGTGGATTGCTTAAGCGCATTTACACCTGGGCCTATTTGTTGTTGTTTGAACGATCATGAAAATTGCGTTTGTCAGCGTATTTGATCCACAGGATGTGCGAAGAGGTTCTGGCACGTTCTATCATTTGTGCCGCGAACTTGAAAGCCAGGGTCACATTGTCCATTACGTGGGCCCCTTATCGGTCCAGGATGAGCCGCTCGTCACCCGTTTTTTACGTTGGCTAACCAAGAGCGTGTTACATGGGCGTTACATAACCTATCTTGACCCTTTTATTGC
Organism: Anaerolineales bacterium; assembly: GCA_041918465.1. Taxonomy (GTDB): domain Bacteria; phylum Chloroflexota; class Anaerolineae; order Anaerolineales; family Villigracilaceae; genus Denitrolinea. The sequence continues at coordinate 978 of JAYRVQ010000022.1, read as the reverse complement.
TTGCAAACGTGGAAGAATGGCAAGTCGTCTGCTGGAAAATATTGACATTGATATCATTCTGACCAGTGATTATGGAATTGCTTACGGAATGGCAACCTCGCACCCGGTTGTGATTTACACTGATGCCATGCTTCCTGTTAATTATCAACGTGGAGAGGAGGATCTCCATTCGATGATTGCAGGAATTCCATCCCTGATTGTGCCTGTTTTCCAATTTACCATCCGGCGTGCGCTGGAAAGATGTGCATTGTGTATTTTCCCGGCGGAGTGGCAAAAACGGGATGCTCTGGCTTATGGCGTGAGTACTAACAAATTGCGGGTCATTCCTTTTGGGGCCAATATTATTGACCCCGGATCGGACATGGTTCAACATCGTGCATTATTGGATGAGGAGGGAGCGCTCCACTTGCTTTTTGTTGGCAAGTATTGGGATCGAAAGGGAGGCGATGTAGCTGTTAAAGCCGCCCAGATTTTGAACGATAATGGCATACTGACCATTTTACATGTTGTAGGCGTTACCTTGCAGGATATGCCGCCTTTTGTTAAATCATACGGCTTATTGAATAAAGACAATGCTGAAGAGAATACCATTCTGGAAAAATTGCATCAAACCTGCAGACTGTTGATTTTTCCCAGCCGATCCGAAGGCTCGGCGATTGCCCCGCGTGAGGCCGCCGCATATGGCATTCCCACACTGGCTTATCGCATTCCGGGATTGGCAACCTCGGTGATCGATGGCGAAAGTGGTCTGTTATTACCTCCAGGTGACACTGCCGAAGGATTTGCCCGTGCTGTTCGACAATTGCTTGAATACCCTGCCGAATATGAGCGTCTTTCAAGTGGAGCGCGTACTTTTTACGAACGATCTGCCAATTGGCAGACAGCAGGTTCCCAATTGGTGAATGAAATGTTGTCTCTTGTGGTTTCTCGATGAAAGTGCTTTATGCCACCTATCGCTATGACCCACAAAACCCTGAT
>JAYRVQ010000021.1:0-2944 GCA_041918465.1 Anaerolineales bacterium | reverse complement strand
GATGTAATCGCGCAGGGTGGTGGAAAGTCCCTTCGACTGCAAGGCCATCGGATAAATTTCCTGGATCAGGAAGGATAACTCCTGGATGACCTCGTAGACAAGATTCTCTGCTTCGGTCAGGTGCGGTTTAACGCCCGCTGGATTGCGGTCAAGGATGCCGTTGGCAGTGCCCAACTGGGCAAGAGCGGCAAAGGCTTTCTGCTTGGCGCTGTCGTGCAGGTCACGCGCGAGGCGGTTGCGCGCCTCCATCACCGCCAGGTCCCTGGTCTGCTCGAAGAGTTGCATGTTGGCGATGGAAAGCGAGGCGCGCTGGACAAGCACCGTGAACAGGCGGACGATGTCATCGTTGATGGCATCCGGGCGGGTAAAGCCGACATTGAAAATGGCGATCACCCGATTGTCCAGTTTGATCGGCACGTGGACAAATGAGTGAATGCCCTCCTCAAGGATCGCTTCGCGCAGATCGGGACTTAATTCTTCAGGGTCGATGACGGGGACGACGACGGGTTCCCCGGTCTCCAGCACTTCGCCGACAATGCCCTCGCCTCGCTTGAACTTCATGGCTGTCAGCGTCTTCTGACTGAATCCATGGCTGACGCGCGGGACGAGGTGGATTTGCTCCTCGTCCCAGGCGAAGACGGCGCTGCGGTCGGCCTGGAGGATGTCCACCGCGACACTGACAAGGGTTTGGAAAACCTGGTTGACGCTGACCGTGCGGAGGATCTTTTCATCAGCCTGATAGAGGGCTTCCACTTCGGTCGTCCGTTTTTCGAGGGCGCTGGTTCGCTCACGGACGAGGTTCGCGAGTTCGCGGTTGCGGCGTTGGACGGAATCCAGCCTGAGACGGTATCCGCCCGCGATGGCGGCGACAAGCGCAAGTCCAAGCAGGAGGCGGAACCAGATCGTCTGCCAGAAAGGCGGGATGACCGTCACGCGAATCCGAAAAGGAGAGTCGCTCCAGATGCCGTCGCCGTTGGTGCCGTTGAGGAGCAGGAGGTAGGAGCCGCCCGGCAGGTTGGTGTAACGGCCATCGCGGCGCGTGCCGATGTAGTTCCAATTGCCGTCGAAGTTTTCGAGCATGTACGCGTACTGATTGTGGGAGGGCTGGTCGTAGGCGAGGGCGGCAAATTCGAATTCAAACTGGTTCTGCGGCCAGGTCAGGGTAATATCATGCACGTATTGAAATTGCTCTCCGGTCTCAATGGGTTTGCCTTCCTGTGAGAGAGAGGTCAGTACCACAGGGGGAAGGAATGCGCTGTCTGTGATATCCAATGGACGGAAAGAATTCAAGCCATTGTTCCCACCGAAGTACATTTCGCCGCGCGGGCTGAGAGCGAAGGCAAACATGTTGAAATCATTTCCCTGCAAGCCATCGCTGGTAGTGAAGTTTCGGAAGCGCCTGTCAACGGGATCGAAACGGGAGATGCCATTGTTGGTGCTCATCCAAAGATCGCCCGCGTCATCTTCAAGGATGCCATAAATGACATTGTTGGGCAGGCCATCCTTTTCTGTGCTGTGAATGAACGTGTCCGTCTCCGCGTCGTAGCGGTCGAGGCCGCCCGCCGTGCCAAACCACAGATTCCCGCGCCGATCCTCGTGAATGGAAAAGACAGAGTTGTTGGCCAGCGTTGTGGGATCTTGCGGATCATTGTAGTAACTGGTATAGCCTTTGCCGCTCTCGTTAAAGCGATGCAAGCCGCCTCCAAAGGTGCCGACCCACAACCGACCACTGCCATCTTCGGCCAGGGCAATGATCTGGTTTTTATTCTCATCGGCATTGGGTCGAAAATGGATGAAGGTTTCCGTGAGCGGCTCGAACTTGTCGAGGCCGACACTGGTCCCAAACCACAAAGTCCCATTTCCTTCCTCGTATATCACATAGACCGGCAGGGACGAAAGGCTGAATTCATCCTGTTCCTTGGAAATTGGGCGGAAATGCGTAAACTTGCCCGTCCTTAAGTCAAATCGATCGAGCGCGCGGGAAGTGCCCACCCACAAGTAGCCGTTTTGATCAGGGAGGATCGAATAGATATCATCACTGCTCAGGCTGTCAGGATTGCCAGGATCATGGCGATAATGAGTGAAACGCCCAGTGACCGGGTTCAGGCGCTCAAGCCCATCGCCATAGGTGCCAATCCACACGATGCCGTTGGCGTCTACACTGATTGGAAAGACCATGTTCCCGCTCAGGCTGTTTGGGTTGTCAGGATCATGGCGATAATACGTAAAACGGTCCTGCTGGCGGTTGTATTTGTTGAGTCCCCCGGTATATGTGCCGACCCACAAAATTCCGTTATTGTCTTCATAGATCGAGTAAATGGTGTTACTGCTCAGACTGCTATCATTGGATGGCTGATTGCGGTAATGAACGAAACGGTCGGTGCGCGCGTTGTAGAAATCCAGGCCATTGTTGGTGCCTATCCAAAACCCGCCGGAACTGTCGAGATACAAACGGGTCACTTCATCGTCTGCGAGGCTGTTCGGGTTTTCCTCGTCATGTCGGTAATTCTTGAACAGGCCGGTGTAGCGGTCCATGCGCGCCAATCCGCGGGGAGTGCCCACCCACAAATTACCTTCGGCGTCGTTCCCAAGCGCGCTAATTTGATTGTAGACCAGGCTGGCAGGGTCATCGGGATTGGCGCGAAAAATCTCGAGCGTCTGGTTGTCCACATCATAGCGATGGAGTCCCTCGTTGGTGCCGACCCATAACATCCCCTGGTCATCTTCGTAGAGCACATTGATGAGATTACTCGTCAATCCATCTTCTGTGGTGAAATGAGAGAACGTTTCTGTGTCGGGATCGAAACGGTCGAGGCCGCGAAATGTCCCCACCCACAGGATGCCGCGGCTGTCGAACAGCAGGGAGCGGACCCAATCATCGGTCAGGCTGGACCTTTGGACTGGATCGCGTCGATAAACGGTAAACAAGCCCGAGCGCGGGTCG
>JAYRVQ010000020.1:0-4216 GCA_041918465.1 Anaerolineales bacterium | reverse complement strand
CGTTCGATCAGGGTGGTCTTGTTGACCTGGTATGGGATTTCGGTGATGACGATCTGGTGACGACTCCCCTTCATCTCCTCGATGTGGGCGATGCCCCGCATCACCACTCGGCCTCGACCGGTCGCGTATGCCGACAGGATTCCCTCTGCCCCAACGATCATACCGCCTGTGGGAAAGTCGGGACCCGGGACAAATTTCATCAGGTCTTCAACAGGGATATCATCCGCCTTGTCAAAATTATCTATCAAATAGCTGATCGCGCCAACGAGTTCGCGCAGGTTGTGCGGCGGGATATTGGTTGCCATCCCGACGGCGATACCCGCTGACCCGTTCAGCAAAAGATTCGGAAGCCGCGCGGGCAGGACGGACGGTTCCTTGAGCGAGTCGTCGAAGTTCGGGACGAAATCCACAGTGTCCTTGTCGAGGTCCGCCAGCATCTCCTCGGCCATCTTTTGCAGGCGGGCCTCGGTGTAACGCATAGCCGCAGGCGCGTCGCCGTCAACCGAGCCGAAGTTGCCCTGACCGTCCACGAGCAGGTATCGCATGGAGAAATCCTGCGCCATGCGCGCCATCGTCTCGTAGACTGCCGAGTCGCCGTGCGGATGGTACTTACCCAGCACCTCACCCACGATACGGGCGGACTTCTTGTATGGGCCATTCGAGCGGTTGCCCAACTCATCCATCGCGAACAAAATGCGGCGGTGGACGGGTTTAAGACCGTCGCGGGCATCTGGCAGGGCGCGTGCCACGATCACGCTCATGGCATAATCAAGATAGGCCTCGCGCATTTGGGCATCAATGTCTACTTGTTGGACAGTTCCGATTTCCATAAAATCTTCCTGATTCTGGGCATTAAAAAGACACGAGCCGCTAAGATTTGACTTCGTGTCTTTAGATGAAGTACACGCTGTAGTTAGGCTAATTATACCATGCGCCCTCACACAACTTCACGCCCTTCAGGCCATCCTCTCTCGCGAATCCGAGGGGAGGAAACAAAAAAACCCGCTCATCGCGGGTCTGTGTGCCGAAGGAGGGACTTGAACCCTCACGAGCTTGCGCTCACTAAGCCCTGAACCTAGCGCGTCTGCCAATTCCGCCACTTCGGCTTGAAGTGCCTGCCTATTTTATCCGAAACAGATTTTTTGTCAACCTTGCGCCTGCCACACGACAATTTCACATCCAATTCATCATCCGTGCTATACTTTTTAAGCACGTGACGGGCAAAATGTTTTGCATATCAATGCCATCGGAGGGCAGTATGGATCACAACGCCTATAAAATACTGGCCGAACGACTAAACGCTCTGCCAAACGGATTCCCCCCCACAGACGATGGACGGGAACTGAAACTATTGGCGAAACTGTTCACGCCTGAAGAAGCGGGACTGGCCGCGCAGTTGAGTCCCACGCTGGAGACAGTGGAGGCGGTCGCGGCGCGGACGGGTGGGGATGCTTCCGTTTTACGGGAGCAACTCAAAGGGATGTCGCGACGCGGACTGATCGAAGCGGGAAAGATCGAAGGCGGACTGGGATTCAAATTGATGCCTTTCGTCGTCGGCATTTACGAGATGCAGGTCGGGATAATGGATGCGGAATTGGCGCGCCTGTTCGAGGGTTACTTCCAGGGCGGGTTCGGAAAAATACTCAGTGTCAAGCCGCAGGTCCACCGCGTCATCCCCGTGAATGAGACGGTTCGTAACCCGATGGAGATCCGTCCTTTTGAAAGCGCGGCGGAGATCGTTAATGCCATGCAATCATGGGGCGTGCAGGATTGCATCTGTCGAAAACAAAAAACGCTCATCGGCGAGGGCTGTGACCATCCGATTGAAGTGTGCATGGTTTTTCATCCACGTCCGGACGCGTTCACGAACCACTCTTTTATTCGTGCGTTGACTCACGATGAAGCAATGGGAACGCTGCGCCGCGCGGCCGAAGCGGGACTCGTCCATTCGGTTAGCAACAGCGTGGAAGGAACGTATTACATCTGCAACTGTTGCACCTGTTCGTGCGGTATCCTGCGCGGCATGGCGGAATTGGGGATCGCCAACGTGGTGGCGAGTTCGGCCTTCGTCAACCAGGTGGACGAACTGCTCTGTAACGGTTGCGAGGATTGCATCAAATCCTGTCAGTTCAACGCGCTTTCCATGGACGGGTTGCTGGCGAAAGTGGACACTGTCCGTTGCACGGGATGCGGCGTGTGCGTGATCGCCTGTTCCACAGGCGCGCTGGGTCTTGTGCGGCGGCCTGAGGAAGAAGTGAAACCCGTCCCGCAGACAGACGCGGATTGGGGCGCGCAGAGGATCGCGGAAAGAGGGTTGTAACACGCATTTTTCATGTTATCGGCAGGCAAGAAAATTGATAATCGTTTTTAAACAATCGTGCTATACTGATTAGTGATATTTTTCTCAAAACGAGGTTGGTATGGCAAAGAGCAAAGTCTTCCGTTTTCTTTCGGCGTTCATTTTTGCGCTGGCTGGCACGATCATGGTTATGGCAGTTGGTTTAAACCCGGATGAGGTTGTCCCACAGGTGATCTCCAGCCTGGGATTTGCGTTCATCATCTCCGGTACTTCCACCATCTTCAGGGACCTCTTCATCTTGAAAACGGAAACAGATGAAACGTCCGAAATGACCGCCCGCAAGACCATCGAATTCCTGCAAAATCAAACAGTCAATCCCAAAGGGTTGAAAATGATCGCCACAAAAAGAAGGGGGTATGATGGGTATTACAACTGGCTGACTGTCACAACCGCACAAGAGTTGTTCTTTGCGGGGCGGGCCGTCCTCCACCGCATCCAGAATGATCTCGATAACCGCAATGTTGGTTCACTGGAAAAAATCCTTGCGCGAAAACTCGAGGAGGGAGGAAATGTCACGATCCTGTTCCTCGACCCGCGGTCAGACATCATCAACCGCCTCGCCCAGGAGGAGGGACAGTCGAAAAAGCAGTTGTTGTCTGATATTGCGTTTTCCCTCGGTATATGTTCACGGCTTCACAGACTCATCGAAGGCAGGCGTTGGAGACCGCCAACGGAACTGCACATCCGGGTATACGATGAAGTGCCATACTTTGCATATCACAAGGAAGATAACAAGGCCATTGTTGGTTTTTATTATGCCAAGGCGATAGGCTCCACTTCCGCGGCTTTTGAAGTGCAGGATCTGGAGACGTTGAAATTCTTCCAGAGCCATTTCGATATCATTTGTGACCGGGCACAAAACACGAGCATTCTTGAAATCACAACCCGCCAGCCTGTGGCCGAATTCAACAGCACGTTCTATGTGGAACTGTACGACTCGCTTGTGGAAAGCCTCGGGAGAAAAGCCACGGAGGATCTGGTATCCGGCAAGGTATTGTTGAACAAAAAGGTCAAGAAATAGGCACGGACTCACCAACGAGCGCGTCGCACCCTCTGCGCACAGCCCCACCCCGAAACGGACTTCCACCCGCGCACCATCCATCCGTTCCCGTCTAAAGAAAACAAAAGACTTCCGAAGTCTCAATGACATCGGAAGTCTTTTTAGTAATCTCTTTTGAGAATTACGCGGCAACCGTCTCAAACGCCACATTCAACCGCGCGGAGGCAGGCAGAATGTAATTCAGTTTTTCAAACCCAATCACATTCCCGTTCTTGTCCTTCATCAAAATTACTTCATCGCCCGTCTCTTCCGCGACGACTTCATCCTGGGGATTGCCAAACCAAACGGTAAGCGTATTGCCTTGCTGATCGTAATAAACTTTTACTTGTGCCATATTCGTTCTCCTTCTTTCACCGCGTCGGTGGGATACGCGGTGATCAAAAATCCTTCGCTGTCGAGCCGTTTCGTCACCGCACAGACCCATCGGCCAATTCGCTCAGGTTTGTAAAATAGATAAACGGTTGGGTCTTTCTTGCTCAATCGGATTTCGTCAGGGTTTTGCAGAACATCCTGAACATCTGCCTCACGCCCAAGCATGACGGGGTGCTTTATGGTGACAATCACCTGCCAATACTCAACAGTCACGCGGACACGAAAACCAAGCGGCGTTTCAACTTCAAAAAGGATTTCGTTATTGTCTGTCATTGGCTATTTTATATCACAAAATCTGCTTTCCCCCACAAACACGCCCGCCGAAACCCACATCCCGCCGCATGGACAGCGTCCCCTCCCCAAAGCGGACTCCCGCCCGCGCGCCATCATCCGTTCGTTTATTCGTGGACTTTCATTCGTGGACG
>JAYRVQ010000019.1:0-13578 GCA_041918465.1 Anaerolineales bacterium | reverse complement strand
TTTATAAAATTGTAGCTTCCAAATTTCCCGTACTCAGAAGGCAACCCCCTGATTTTTGGGGAAGGAAGAATCATGAAGTTATCGTCTAGGGTAAACCAGCCAACATCAAAAGCCCAGTGATGTAAACGGCACAACGCTAATCCATTCAATATGTCATCTTTGCCATTTTTTCTGTGGGGAACAATATGTGCAGCCTCTACTTCCCATTGAGACGTATTTGTTGGGGAATAAATTATTAAACCGCATACGGCACATTTGAAGTTGTATGCTTCTTTTACGGCTTGTCTAAATGCACGGTAGCGGAGCTTCGCATCTCGGTTAATCCTTGTCGTTTTCTTAGTCTCAAAGGGGTCGTAATTTACAGGCCGCTTCTGCCTATAAAAATTCCCTACCATTTTTTCAACCTCGTATGACCTTACCGGCAAGAACTCCTTTTGGGATAATGGCAAGCCTAGCCTTTCGAGTACCTTGTTGTAGCCATCTTCTGTGAGCATCCACTCTTTCTTATTTGTTATCACCATTGTTTGTGCTGGACGTGTAATCAGTTTTTGTTTAGCCAAAGAATCGGCAGCGCGAAATAGCAAACGATGCCATAGGTAGGATTTCTTTATTCTGTTTTCTTTTTTGTATACAGTTTCAAGATATACGGTTTGCTGTTCTTTGCTCAGATGGAAAGCGTTTGCAATTTCAGCGACGATTTTTTCTCCGAAACCGAAATCTTTAATAACCCCGTGGTTATCGAATAAGGTTTGTAATAACGCCTTCTCAACTTCTTTTTGGATTGGCATTTTATAGTTTTCTAGCATCTGTCTTTCGTAGCTCATAATTCATCCTTTAGACATTCCAAACAGGTTTTATTACTACTTATAGTTACAATAGATTGATCACCCATAAGATTGTACTGCGCTTCCACTTGCCGACAAATTCCTGCGGGGTGAGTGGCATGGGCGTTGTCCCTTTACTTGATTTTACAACAAATTCTCTGACTCGCCGCGTACCCATTCATGGTTACAAGTGTTCTCCTCAAAAAGGAGTTGAGACGATGACTTTAGAAAAATGGAATGATGCTTTATTGGATCCGATGCGACAAATGGTGGACCCGCCTGCTGACAAGGTGGTGGCAGACGTTATCGACTCGGGCGGCGCGGAGGCGGTCAATGCGTTGATGCGGCACCTCGTCGGCAACCGCGACGTGATCCCCGAATCCCTCCCAAAAGTTGTAAAAGATTTTCTCGAAAAGACTGAAGTCCTGCCCAAATGGGCAGACAAAAAACTGATTCGAAAGGGGGAGCAGGTTTTCGATTTGAACGGCCCCGAAATGATCATGATGCTGTTCTTCGTCTCGCTTCCGTACGCGTATGCCACGAAGCGCGGCTCGCACGTACTTTCGATCACTGCGCAACTGACAAAACACGCCAACCGTCGAATTTTCCGCACCGCGCAATTCATCATGGACGTGATGCAGGAGGGCGGCCTGTCTGCGGGTGGGCGCGGCATCCGTTCCGCGCAGAAAGTGCGCCTGATCCACGCCTCCATCCGTCACTACATTCATCACAACCCCAAATGGAATTCTGAGTGGAATCCTGAATGGGGACTCCCGATCAATCAGGAAGATATGGCGGGCACGCTGATGGATTTCGCGGCGGGCGTCATGCGCGGCCTCGACCGCGCTGGCGTTCCGCTCGAACCCGACGAGGCCGAGGCCTATCTCCATTGCTGGAAGGTAGTCGGTCACATCATCGGCGTCCGCCCAGAGTTGATGCCAGAAAATATGTCCGATGCCTTCGATCTCGCCAACACCATCATTGCGCGGCAGAAAGGCGAAAGCGATTCAGGTCGCGCCCTCGCGGAAGACCTCGTTCAATTCATTCAGGGTTTCCTGCCCAAATCCATGCGCGGCTTTCCCGCCACCGCCATCCGTTTCCTGTCTGGCGATGAAGTCGCAGACATCGTTCATGTGGACCGCGCCGACTGGACGGGAATCCTGCTCCATGTCCAATTCGCGTTATTCAGGCTGATCGGACTCTTCGAGCGACGCTTCCCGCGGGCTCGCGGCTGGATCCGTTTTATGACATGGAATCTCATCGAAAAGGTTATCCTGCTCGAAGAAGGCGAAGGCCGACAGGGTACCTCCTTCGAAATCCCTGACGATCTGGCCGACAGTTGGCGCGTGTCGAAAAAACGCTCGGTTACTGCCTAAAGCCCAAGAGAAAATAATTTCCGCGTTCATCCGCGTAAATCAGCGTATTCCGCGTCCCAGCGCATTATTTATTTGTATAGGAGAATCCCAATGGAAAACCCAAATCTCTGGCTTTATGTGACGTATGGCTTTCTGGCCCTCTTCTGGCTTCCCGCTTACATCTTCATTATCCGCCGCGGCTTTCTGGATAAATCCTACGGCATGCCGATCGTTGCCATGCTCGGCAACTGGCCGTGGGAATGGATTTTCGGCTTGAACATGGTCAGCGCCTGTCCGCTTGTCTGGGATGCCTGTCCAGCCAGGCTCTTGCAATGGGCGAATTTCGCGTCCATGTTTTTGGATGGCTTCATCGTGTACACGATTGTCAAATTCGGGCGCGACAAATTCTCGAACCCATTCATCAAAAAATATTTTTATCCGATTTTGATTTTCGGCTTGATTGCCTCGTTTGCCATTCAGTACACGTTCATTACCGAGGTCGGATTTCCCAACTACAATAAGTTGTCGGTCAACGGGGAAATTCCTCTCTTCCTGGCCGGGGACGAGGGCGGCTCGTATTCTGCCTACATCCTGACCTTCCTAATGGGTGTCCTGTTCATCTTCATGCTCACAGAACGTAACAGCCTCGAAGGGCAGTCGTTCTGGATCGCGCTGACGATGATGCTCGGCAACGTGGCCGCATTTGTGTTTCTCGCGATCCTGAATGAGTTGTCACCCCTGCTGAATGTCCTGTTTTACCTGACGCTGTTCGTGAACATCGTCTACTGTGTGATGATCTACAGGAAGTCGCTCGAACTGGGCGTCAACCCGTGGACGAGATTTTAGGGCGTCGCCGTATCGTCATTGCGAGGGTGTTCTCCCCGAGGCAATCTCCATGCAAGCCTTGGGATTGCTTCGTCGCTCACGGAGTTTTCCCTGAGTCTGTTGAAGGGTTCGCTCCTCGCAATGACGGTTGATTTTGTGGGTCCTACATCTTCTTTAGCGCCGTCTTCGCGAGTTCAAGTTCGCAGGGCGTCTTCAGCGTCGTGAAAATTTCAATGGCCTGAGACAGGTGTCCGGTCCGGGATGAATCGCCCGCGTCCAGGTGCCGTCCAATCTCGTAGTGGGCGCGTCCCAATTCGTAGGGCAGGTTATCGCGCTGTGCGAGTTCCAGACATTTATTCCAGTATGCAAAAGCCTTTTCGGACTTTCCGCTGAACCAGAAGGCCAATCCCTCATAAAGCCAACTGCCCGCGATGTTCGCAGGAAGTTTTCTGAGCGCTTTGGCGGTATTCGGAATTTGCTGGATGGATGGTTCGAGCCGGCGCAAGTCTGCTTCGCTCAGGCGATGCTCTCCCGTTCGATGATTTTCCAGCAATCCGAAGATCGCGTCAAACGAAGGTGCGTATTCATTGATGAAATTTGAGATCGCGGGGGTGGCCGGCGCGATCTGGCGCAGGCGCTCGATCTGGTCAAGGGCTTCTGCAAATTGTCCATTGCGGAAGTAGGCCAGGCACAGCGCGCCGTTGCGCGTGGTGTTTAAAATCCTATCGCTGGCCTCTGCCATCGGGATTTCGAGGCTGGCCTTCAGGTTGTGGATGGCGTCGTTGAGTTTGCCCAGCATGATCAGGTTGTGTCCCTGTCCGTAAAGCATCCAGGCCTGGGACTGTGGACCCTCCTTGCGGATGGCCTTTTCGTGATAGTCTTTCCAAATCTGGTAACTCCGCTCGAATTGACCCTGCAATAACAGGCAACTTGCGAGGGACGCAGTGAGTTCCTCCATTTGACGAGTGTCGCGCAGTTCGTCCGCGAGCCGGATGCCCATCTCGAAAATCTCAATTGCCTTGTCCAGTCTGCCGTTTGCATACAGAACAACGCCCTCTCGCAGGTGCAAGAATATCTTGTTGGAGGTGCGATTGGATTTTTCGATGGCTTCCCAGGCTAATCGATGGTAAAGACTTGAAACCCGCTTGAGCCCTGCCAAACCTGAGATGAGATGAAGATTGCTATATCCCTCGGCCATCAGGGAAGGCATGCCCACTTCCTCGGCCAGGTTGAGTCGGCGCAACATTCCCCACGAGAGCATGAGCAGGTTCTGGGCGTAATAGAAAATGTTTTCAATGTCCACCTGCGCCAGTTCCTCCTTGACGGCGCGGTCTTTGATGGTACGCTGAGCCCCTGTCTGTGGCAGGAGACGGCGGAAAACCTGCTTCATAAGTTCTTTGAGAAGTTGCATCAAAGCCTTGGATGGGGTCTCTGGCATCGGACGCCCCAGCAGGCTTAAGGTATTGTTGTAGTGGCGTTGTGCGTCGGGGAGTCGGCCAATGCGTTGGTGAGCCGTTCCCAACATCCGTTCCCAGCGCGCCTGGCGCAGGTTCGATGCGGGCTCCGGTTTTCCCGCGAGCGGAACGCCCCCGCGCATGCGGAGGTCCAATTCCATGGCGGCGGTAATAAAACGGAGAACATCCTGGTTTGAATACAAGTCGAGCGCTTGTTCGCCTGCCTTATCGAGATAGTAGATCGCTTTCTCCATCGACTCGCCTTTGAGCCAGTGGTGCGCCAGGCGGGAGTAATAGGGCGAGAGATCCTCCTGGTAATTCTTTTCGTACCATTCGGCGATGGCGCAATGTAATTGCTTGCGTTGGGTGAACGTCATCAAGCCGTAAACCACTTCCTGTGTGATAACGTGCTTGAAAATGTAAGTTAGTTCGGGGTAGAGAGTCTCCAGGTCGGTAATGCCGAGTTGGGTAAGCAGGGAAAGGTAATTGACCAGCGTCGGTTTGTTGACGTTGGCCGGGTGGACGGTTGCAAGCAGGGTGACGATGAAGGCCCGACCGATGGCGCTGGCGACTTTCAGTGTCAATTGATGTGACGGCGGGAGACGGTCAATGCGGCTGGTGATGACTCCCTGTACGGTATCGGGGAAGTCGATCCGATTAAGTTCGTCGATGGCGAGATCGGTGATCGCTTCGCCGTTTTGGATGCGGACAATGCCCGCGTCGCGCAACGCGTACGCGATCTCCTCGGAGAAAAACGGATTTCCCTGCGTCCGCAGGCGGACAAATTCCGACACCGCGGGGGGAAGCTTTCTGATTCCCAGCCTCTCTGCGACGAGCTGTTCGGTCGCGTCGTGTGACAGGCTGTCAAGTTGGATGCGCTGTGTCAAAGGATTGGCGGTCAATCGCTTGTATTCTTCCTCGATTTGCGCGTCCACTTCCCCGTCCAGAATGGGGCGTAAGGCGAGTACCAGCAGAACGGAAGGCAGGTCGCGTTGGAGTGTCCCCATGAGCGTCCACGTGGCGCCGTCCAGCCATTGTGCGTCATCAAAAACGATCATGGTCGGGATGGGCTTTCCATTTTGCGTCAGCGATTTCTTCATGGTACGCGTTAATACTTCGCGGATGCTGATCGCCCTGGCCTCGCCGCTCATTTGGCTGGTCAGTTCGTTATCCGGCCAGCGCAGGGGCAGGATTTCATTGAAGAGCGGAGCGCGATCGAGAAGAAAAGGATCATCCGCCAGCCAGGATTTTATTTTTTCCTGCGTGCTGGCCGGTTCGTCAAAATCAGTGATCCCGAAGATGGATTCTAAAATACGACGATAGGCATAATATTGTGTGGCGCGTTCGACCGGGTCGCCCTCTCCCATGAGAACCTGGACGCCCATTTGTTTTGCATCTTCGAGAAGTTCGGCCACCAGGCGCGATTTTCCAACTCCGGCCTCTCCTTCAACCAGCACGGCTCCCGTTGGAGAATCGCTGAGAGTGACCAGGCTGTTTAGTTTTTCACCAAGGATCTTGCGCTCCTGATCGCGTCCGAGGAGCGAGTTGCGCTGGATCGGTTCTGTTTGACTTCGTGCCCGCCCCAGGAGCAGGAAGGGGGTCATTGGTTTTTCGATCCCCTTTAGTTTGACAGGCTGTAGTCTCTCGAAAGAAAATTCAGACGCGATCTCTGCCACGTGCGGTGAAACCAGGATCTGACCGGGTTCTGCATGGCTCATTAGGCGCGCGGCAATGTTCACTTCCGAGCCGATCACGCTATATGTGCGGGACATTTCCCCGCCATGCGCCCCGGCCCACACGCGCCCCTGGGTCATTCCGATCTGGATGGTTTTGATAAACCCCAATCCTTCGATATCCTGCTTTAATTTCAATGCCGCCGCGAGCGCGCGCTGGGTGTTGTCTTCATGAGAAAGCGGCGCGCCAAAAGCGACGAGCAGGTTGCTTCCCTTATCTCCAATGGTTAACTGGCATAGGTATCCCTCGTAATGTGCAAGGATGGATTGCACCCGTTGGATAAAAATATCAAGCTTCTGACCGGCGTTCTCATCGCGGTCGTAGTCTATCCCGCTGAATTTCAGGAAGAGCGGGACCACCTGCCGAAGTTCTGGAAGAAAACTGAATTCGCCTTCCTTGATCCGTTCGTAGACGGATGTAAATACCCATTTGCGGGCAATGTCTTGATCCAATTGAGGAATCTGAGGCCAGGGATCTGGCGGTGTTGTTTGTGAAAGGCCGGTGATGACGGCAAAATATTCTTCTTCCGGGGTCAGCCGCCATTCCACGCCTTGCGCAAGCCCCCCCAGTTTTTTTAACAATTCCACGCCTACAACAATCTCTCCCCGGTTAAGCAATTGTTCTGCCAGTGCCACACGATCCAATTCGTTGCCTGCGATTACCTCTAAAAGTTGAATATTTGGATCGCCCACCAAAAACCTGCGCACTGGCCCAACAATGACAGCTACTTTGATCCCAAGTGTGGACGGGAAATCTGAAGGCAGGGAAATATTAACTTTCTGACTGATGTTATTCTGTATGGCAATTGCGCAGGATGTAGCGCGGCGACCGTCATCGCCATCGAACCAGCAGGTGATCCCGTCCCCGCTGATACCGATCACACTGCCGCGATAGTTGTGGATTTCCGCGATTAATCCGGTATAGATTTGCTCCATCCGATAGGTCAATTCTTCTGCGCCCCGTTGCGGACCTAGTTGAATGGATAACGCCTCGGTTATTTTTGTATACCCCGATAAGTCTGCAAATATTACGGCCCCATAAGATCGGTCAGGCAGAGATTCCCCGCGCGTAAGTGCCTGCCGCCTGTCTTCCGGGATAAACATGTCGAGGGAAGTTTTTTGGATTTTCATTCTTCTACCTCTAATAAAAGTTCAAGCGAGGGCTGATATACTGACTGTCTATAATAACAGAACTCTCCGTGACCGCAATAGTTGCGGCATAAGACAAGTTTTGCGCTGTCCCGTATCCTTTCCTAACGAGAACAACAACGCAAAAGGGCAGACGCAAGGTCTGCCCTTACAGGGGAGCCTGATGGGTTTCGAACCCACAACATCCACATCCACAGTGTGGCGCTCTGCCGTTGAGCTACAGGCTCCGTGTTGAGCGGGCGGGATTATATCATTAGGATTTTATCTATGCAAGAATCTTGCGGATGACTTCAACCGCCGCCTCGCGCGAGACGATGACCTGTTCGCCGTTTTCCAGGTTTTTCACCGCCACCTGAACGTTTGCCGCCTCTTCTGGCCCGATGGTGACAGCGACGCGCATCTTCATCTTATCCGCATATTTGAATTGCTTCGGCAGTTTGGCGGGTTCGGGGTAGACCATCGTGTTCATCCCAGCCTTCCGCAACTCTGTGGCCAGCGCGATGGATTGGAGTCGCAGGCTGTCGTCGAACACCGTCACCAGCACAGACGCGGGACTGGGAACAAACTCAGGAACGAGTCCCGCCTCTTGCAAGACAATCCCGATCACCACGTCACCCATCGCGAAGCCCGTCGCGGGGAGAGGCTGTCCGCCGACATCGGCGAGGAGATTGTCGTAGCGCCCTCCGCCGAGGATGGCGCGTCGGACGGAACCGCTAACATCAAAAGCCTCAAAGACAATGCCCGTATAATACAAAAGCCCGCGCGTGATGTTCGGGTCGAATTTGACGAATTCCCTCACGCCCAGTGCATCGAGAGTGGCGAAGAGACGCGTCAGTTCGGGGCTGGTTTTCCATAGGTTGAAATCGGCAAGAATGGATTTCAGATCATCCAGTTGCTTTTGGCTGAGACCGATTTCCAGCGCGTTTTCATCCCATTTGGACGCGTCCATTTTGGCGCGGCGGTCAATGAGACCCAGTGTGGCCGTCCGCTGTTCAGGGGGAATGCCGAGGGACTCGAACTGGGAATTAATCAGCCGCCGATCGTTTACAAAAATGGTAGCCCGCGCGGGGTCCAGCCCGACCGAGCGCAGGAAGGTGGCCGCGACCGCGATCAGTTCCGCGTCCGCTTCGGGAGAGTCCGCACCGAGCAGGTCGATATTCCACTGGAAAAATTCGCGCGAGCGCCCCTTCTGCGGCTGTTCGTATCGCCAAAATGGACCGAACGACCACCAGCGCACAGGGAAGGTCAACTCGCCCTGTTTGGCCGCGATCATGCGCGCCAGGCTGGGAGTCAACTCGGGGCGCAAAGTCACCTCATCGCCGCCGCGGTCGGTGAAGACGAAGGATTGCTTCTTGACGAGTTCTTCACCCGATTTGGCCGCGTAGAGATCGATGGCTTCAATGAACGGCGCGTCCCATTCCGCGTACCCGAAGGCTTGTGAGGCGGCGCGCGCCTTATCGTTGATGAAGTTGCGCAGGGCCATTTGCTCGGGATAAAATTCGCGCGTCCCTTTGACGGGTTGGATTTTTGTGGACATGGTTGCTCCGTTATCAGTTCGTCACTGCGAGGAGGGTCGAACAGCCCATGATCTTCGGGCGTACCGAGGCCCGACGACCATGGCGCCGCCCGCCAGGGTAGGTGAGCAGTCCCCTCATCGTGTCGGAGATTGCTTCGAAACAAATGCTCGCAATGACGGATTTTTGATGTCAAAATTCAATTTCTGAATTTTACATCACTTTTGGTATAATTTCCGCGAGACAAGAAAGAGGTCAAGATGAAATCTCGCGCTGTGCAAATCACTCGCTGGTTTTTCTACCTGCTGGCCGTGCTCTGGCTGGTGGTTGGAATCAACTATCTTAGACAAAGCGATGGCCAGATGGTCTACTATATTTTTACAGGCATGATGTTTGCCAGTATTTTTATTTTCATCGCGCTCGGCATGCACATCACCAAGAGGCCTGTCTTCTGGATGGGCATCGCGGCGCTTGCGGCCTGCATCCTGTTGACCATTTTTGACCAGTTCGGCCTTGCCGATCTTATCGCGGTCATCCTTTTCGCCATTCCGCTTGTCATCATGCTCGTCAAACGGAAAGAATTTATCGCGGCTTGATTCGCGAGCGCGCCGCACCTGCCCGACAGGATTCCGTCTGCTCGATTAAGGTGCGACGCATCATCACAACCCAAGGAGACTCAATGAAAATCAATTATCAGGAAACCAGCAAGGACCTGCTCACCCGCATTGACATCCACGAAAAATATGGCTCGGCCAACATTGACGTTTGGACGAACGAACTTCTCCAGCCCACAGCGGGGATGAATATTCTCGATGTCGGTTGCGGCGCGGGCAAGCTATGTTTCCTGTTCGATGATTATACTAAAGGCGCGGCGAAAATTACGGGCGGCGATTTCTCGGAGGAACTGCTAGACAAGGCGCGCGTCAAAAACACGGAACGCGGCTCGAAAGTGGATTTCCAGTTTTTGGACTTCAACCAGCCGTTCAAGTTCGCGGATGGGATATTTGACCTGCTGACGAGCGCCTTTGCCATCTACTACGCTTCCGATCTGGACTTTACGTTTGGTGAGGCCCATCGGGTGCTTGTCCCTGGCGGACGGCTTTTCGTGTCGGGTCCACTGCCTGAGAATAAGCAGATGTTTTACGACATCATCAAGGAAGCCACGAACGCCACCATCCCACCCATGCCCGGTTCCAGCCGCTTCAAAGGCGACATCTTCAATACCATCAGCAAGATCTTCGCCAAGGCCGAACTGCACAAATTCGAGAACCATCTCACCTTCCCCGAAGTCGCGCCGTTCATTGACTACGTCCGCGCATCCCTGAGCGAAGACCGTAAACTGTGGACATCCATGTTCAACGGCAAGGATGAGTATGAAGCGCTGATCGGCAAGATCGAAGCGGTCGCGAAGAAGTGGTTCGACCGCGACGGCAAGCTGGTGATGACGAAAATCGTCGGCGGGATTCTGGCGACGAAATAGCCTATCGTCATTGCGAGGGCGGTTTTTGCCCGAAGCAATCTCCCTGCCGATTCGGGGATTGCTCACCTGCCCTGGCGGGCGGTGCCAGGGTCGTCGGGAAGAACACCCTCCTCGCAATGACGGGGAGTTGAAATGAATTTTTTTGGCAAACGCGTTCTCTTCCTCGGCGCACACCCAGACGATATCGAGTTGGGTTGCGGCGCATTGCTCCATCACATCGCCAATCAGACCGAGGTGCTGTGCGTCACACTCTCGGACAACCAGAAAAACCCTGCGCTCAAACATGTGGTGAAGGAACTCTACGATAGCATGGCGATCCTGGGAGTCCCCAAAGAAAAAGTGGTTGTGCAGGAATTTATCACGCGCAAATTCCCGGATATGCGCCAGGAGGTTCTCGAATACCTGTTGGAAATCCGGCGCGAGTTCAAACCCGAGATCGTCTTCACCCACACACGGCAGGATGTCCATCAGGATCACAACGTGGTGACCGAGGAAGCCTTGCGCGCCTACCGCGGCATTACCCTGCTGGGCTATGACGTGGTCCGTTCTTCCTACGGCTTCTTCCCGCACTTCATGGTGGAAGTGACAAAGGAAGATGTCGAGAAGAAGATCGAAGCCCTATCCCAGTACGAGACCTACCACGAGAAATATTACTTCGACTCGGAATTGTTGCGCGCCACCATGATCCGTCACGGTGCGCTGGCGGAACGTCCGTTTGCGGAAGGGTTTGATATTTTGAGAATTGTGGGGAAATTCGAGAAGTAACTAAAGTTACATCTTCGCAATCGGCTTATCAGTACAATTATTCCATGCGAATTCTAGCGATCATTTCTGGCGAATATGGCATCCGTCACGTGGACAATATCCGCGCGCACGCGCCCAAAGGGTGGACCATCGAAACGTGGAAAGCGCCCGCGGCCTTCCCGCTCATCATGGATTATCCCGAAGACTTTCTGCCAAAGAGTTTCGCGCCCGCCGATTTGATCCTTTCGTTTGCGGAGAACAAGTCGGTGGCGGAACTCATCCCTGAGATCGCGATGATGACAAGCGCGCGCGGTGTGATCGTTGCCGTGGATAATGATGCCTGGCTCCCGCGCGGGTTGGCGCGTCAACTTACGGGATGGCTGGCGCGCATGAACGTAGGATGCGCGACGCCCAAACCGCTTTGCTCTCTCACCGAACACGATTACAAGGTCACGCGCAAGGAGCGAGAGGCGTATGAGTGCGAGGTCATATCGGAATTCGCAAAATACTTCGGTCAGCCGGATATCCGTCTCAGCGTGGACGAGGCCACTCGGACAGTGGCAGGCGCGCAGGTCCGGCGTGACGCGATGTGCGGGTGCGCGCGTCACGTCGCAGAGAAGTTGGTCGGCCTATCAGTGGATGAAGCGGAGGAGCGCGCGGGGTTGTTCCATCATCATTTCCCCTGTTTGGCGAGCATGGTCAAGTTGAACGATTATAACCACGACACGCTGATGCACGAGTCGGGGCATTTGCTGCAGGAAAATTTGGAAGAGCAGTTGAAGCCGTTTAAGCAGACGAAATACATTTCCCCCGGAACAAAAAGCGAGTAGTGGCCTGTGGCGCGGAATGGCATTCCGCGATCTTAACGAAAGCGGGATACCATCCCGCTCCACATCATTCCTCTTTCGGAATGCCAACCTGGATTTGTCCGTCCACCACGCGGACGGGATAGGCAGGGATGTCCACGACGGCGGGCATTTGCATCACCTTCCCCGTGCGGACATCGAACTCCGCGCCGTGACGCGGACACACGATGTTGAAACCTTCAATGTCGCCGTCACCGAGCGGACCGTCATCATGCGTGCAGACATCGCCGATGGCGAAGAACTGTCCCGCGATGTTGAAGATGACGATGGGACGGTCGCCTACGTCTACGAAGAGACGCTGTCCGCTGGGGAGTTCGGAGGCGGGCGAGATTTCAATAAATTCAAGTTTGGATTCTTCAAAAGTTGTGTAATTGAACATGGGATCACTCGGCAACGGTGATTATGATATCAGCGTTGTAACAAATGGGCGGACAATCTTCGCCATTCGGCTGAAATTCTTCATATTCTGGTCGAATCACTTTCTTCCATTGTCCAGATTCTGTCACCACTATCACAGTGATTTCTTTCGGTGGCTTGGCATCCGCTGGCAGGCCAAAGAACGCAATATTTGACGAACAGGAATTCTCAAACGGAATGGATTCAGGGGCATTGCCGCTGCAACTAACAAATTGGGTTTCGCCTGATGGAAAGACGATACCGACCGTAAACGGAGTTGATTCAGGTAGATCAACGACTTTAACTTCAATCCCACCGATACAACCAACGAGAGTACACATTTTCGAAGAATTAATTTTAGCAGTAATCGCAGCCGCAAGAATAATTACGAACATAGACAAGGTTGTCCCTGCAATTATGTAAAACTTCGTCATTGGATTCTTAATCAGCCAATCACCCATCTCCTACTTGCTCCCGTTAGAAAAAACTGGGAATTTACTCCACCAATTCATCGCTTGCCTCCCCTAATCCGTAGACGCCTGCTTTTAAGACTTTCAATGAAAGCAACGCGCACTTCAGACGGACGGGGCCGAGGTCAATGCCGAGCAGTTCCAGGATGAAGTCCTTGTTAAGTTGCTTCACTTCTTCGACAGGCTTGCCGATGATGGATTCCATCAACAAGTCGGCGGAGGCTTGCGAGATGGCACAGCCGTGACCGTCGAAGCGCGCGTCCGTAATTTTGCCGTCCGCGTCTACGCGTAGATCGATTTGAATGTGGTCACCGCAGAGGGGGTTGTTATCCGCAAACGAGATGTCGTGCGGGTCCAACTTGCCGCGGTAGGAGGGATTCTTGTAGTGTTCGATGATGACTTCGCGATAGAGATCGTCCATACGTTCTCCAGTGTCACGTGTCAAGTGTCAGGTTACAGGCAAAAGCCACGTGACACCTGACACCGAAACACTTGACACGTTTTTTATCCAAACATTTCCTTGACTTTATAAATCCCGTTCACCAATAAATCCACTTCGTCTTTTGTATTGTACAAATAGAACGAAGCGCGGCTGGTGGCGGGGATGCCGAATTTTTCGTGGAGCGGTTGCGCGCAGTGATGTCCCGCGCGGACGGCAATGCCATCCTGATCGAGGATCTGTGCCACATCGTGCGGATGAACGCCATCGAGGGTGAACGAAGCGACACCGCCTTTCTTATCCGCCGAGGGACCGAAGACTTTCACGCC
>JAYRVQ010000018.1:0-1660 GCA_041918465.1 Anaerolineales bacterium | reverse complement strand
TCTGAGCCACGCCCCGAAACAGTCTTTCCTGTGGGAAAGCAAGGCGCATTATACATGCCGCATTGCCTTTTGACAACCCTACGGATTCAAAGTGACCAGCACACTGAATATGTAAGCCGCCATGTTGAAGCGCGGGTCCGTTTGACGGATGGAGAGTCGCGCCTGAGTAGGCTCTTCGACTTCGTATGGCAGGGTGGTGGTGAACGGAATGTAGGTGTTGCCCACCAGGGACAATTGCCGCGTCATCAGAATCCTGCCGGCTTCATCCTGCAACTCGATAATGACAGGCTGATCGTTCAACGGCCACAGCGCGCCCTCCACGCTCAAAGTCCCGCCGAAGACTTCCGCCTCGGGCGCGGGATTATAAATGGCCGCGCGCTCGAAGGGCGGATCCGGCGGGTTGATCTGACTCAGCCCCATCGGCAGGAGCGTCACGTGCATGGCTGTCAGCCCTTCGATGCGTCCCGCTTTGTCCCTGGTGCTGACTTCCAGCCGCGCCAGTTCGGCGGCGCGAATCGAAAAGGGAATCTCGATGGACAGGTTCACGCCCGGCGGCGGTACATCATTGACCCGCGTCAGGTCGCGCGCCAGGAGACGTCCGTTCTCGCCGAAGAGGGATACCTGCACCATGTTCGTCTCGCCGGGGATGAGAAAGATGCGCAACTGAACCGAAGAAGCCAGCAGTGACATTGGCCCGGGCGCTTCGATCAGCAAACGCGCAGGCGGCGCGGGCGGGATGGGTGTGGGCGTGCGCGTGGAGGTTGGGATGGGCGTACGCGTGGGCGGAAGCGCGGTAGCGGTGGATGTTGGCGAGGGAGTCAACGCGAAGGCAGTGGCGTTGAGAGACTCGGCAGTTTGGGCAATCGCCGTCGGCAGGAATTCGGGCGGAATGGGCGTCGGGTAGGACGGGCTAATTGCGGCGCATCCACTCAAAGTCCAGAGCGAGGCGAGGAGGAGGAAGAGGCGAGTAAGTTTCATGGAATGTGGGAGTGCGTCGCACCTTAACTAACGGTGGATACAAATTGTGAGGCGAAGTCAACGAAACGGACTTCGCCTCACGGTCAGGTGCGACGCACCGCGTTTTACTTGAGTTTCCTACAGTCCGTACACGTCGGAGAATTTGGTTTCGAGGTAGCGCAGGTAGGGCGCGGGGTTGATGCGCGAGCCTGTCACTTTTTGGACGAGTTCCTGCGGCTCATACTTGCGCCCGTGAACATGGATGTTGGCGCGCAGCCAGCCGAGCAGGGCATCGAACTTGCCAGCGCGGATCTGCGTGGATAGATCGGTGATCTCGGCGTTGATCTTTTCCCACAACTGCGCGGAGATGAGATTGCCGAGCGCGTACGTGGAGAAGTAGCCGAGGCCGCCAAACGACCAGTGGATGTCTTGTAACACGCCCAGCGCGTCGTTAGGCGGAACGCTTTGCGTGCCGAGGTATTCCTTCATCTTGGCGTTCCACAATTCGGGCAGGTCTTTGAGCACCACCGCGCCCTCAACCATGGCGATCTCGATCTCGAGGCGGAGCATGATGTGCATGTTGTAGGTGGCCTCGTCCGCTTCGACGCGGATGAGCGAGGGCTCCACCTTGTTGATGGCCTTGTAGAAATCGCGCAGTTTCACGTTACCCAACTGGCTGGGGAAGGTCTCCTGCAAGTCGGGA
>JAYRVQ010000017.1:0-8976 GCA_041918465.1 Anaerolineales bacterium | reverse complement strand
TCCTCATCCAAAAGATGGATGACGGCTTGTTCGGTTTCAGGGATCAATTCCCGCGCGGAATCAACGATGCGTTGTAATACCTGGTCGAGGCCGATGCGCTCTGTCTCGCTCAGGGCACGGCTGATATCTGAAAGCGCGTTCGCCTCACGCAGGCGTTGTTGAATCTCAACTTCTTGCACTGAATTCTGCAGGGCAAGCGCGATCTGCTTGCTTGCTAATTCGGCAAAATAGATCTCTTCGTCGCTGAAGTGGTGGTGGGTCTGGAAAGCCAGGATGATTACCCCCAACTTGCGGTCCTTTGTTACCAGTGGGATATAAATAATGGATTGAGGTGGCTGGTCGAATTCTTCAGAAAAGGTGGGATTGACGATAGCGCTGGAATTTATGGCATCGTCAATTCCTAATGTATTGCTATTTTGCAGTATCGAAGAGATGATTTTCGATTCACGGGAATCCAGAGAAACGTTGGAAGTAGTTTGCCTTGTGGATGCAACCAGAACGGCTTGTTCTTTTACATTGTCCCAAATAACGAGATGGCCGTAATCTGCAACAAGCAAATTCACCAAATGGGAGATTAGTGTGTAGTATTTTTTCTCAAGATCTACCGGAGCAAGGATATCCTGCGTTGATATATTGATTAGTGTTAGATATCGTTCACGCAGACGCAAGCCTGTTTCGATACCGACTCGATCATTGATCACTTGGCGCAGGCGTCCAGTGATTAGGCCTGTTAATACAAGGATGATCGCACTTGGCCAGAAACCATTTGCTGCAATGTATTCCCAATCTAGATTCAGGAAGCTGATGAGCATTTGCGTGCTGATACCCAAGGCAATCAGACTCGCGATAACTCCTCCCCACGTTCCCAGGTACCAGCCTGCCAGCGCAACTGGCAAGACACTAAGTGCAGTAGCTGATGGGCCGAAGGCACGAATAACATAAGGAAATGCAAGGAAAAAAACAAGGCTCAATCCAAAGATTACGCCCCATTGATTAATGTTCGGACGTGATGTGGGATAGAGCCTGTTCATTTTGCTGGCTATTTTACTGGCCTGACAGAGGCAAGTCTGCTACTTTGCGTAATCCACGGCCCGCGTCTCGCGGATGACAGTCACCTTGATCTGGCCGGGATACTGCATCGTCTCCTCGATTTTCTTCGCCACATCGCGGGCAAGACGGCTGGAATCGAGATCGTCGATCTCCTCCGGGCGGACGATAATGCGCACCTCGCGTCCCGCCTGGATGGCGAAACTTTGTTGCACGCCCTTGAACGAATTGGTTAGGTCTTCGAGATTCTTGATGCGCTTGATGTAGGCTTCCAGATCCTCGCGCCGCGCCCCGGGACGCGCACCTGAGATCGCATCCGCGGCCTCGGCGATGACGGCCTCAATGCTCTCCTGCTCGGTTTCGTGGTGGTGTGATGCGATCGCGTTGACTACCTTCGGGTTCACGTTATAGCGCTTGCAGTATTCTGCGCCCAGCCCGGCATGTGTGCCTTCCTGGTTGTGATCCATGGCCTTGCCAATATCGTGCAGGAAACCGCCCTGCTTGGAAATTTCCACATCCGCGCCCAGGTCCGCGGCCAGAATCCCCGCCAGCTTGGAGACTTCCACCGCGTGTGACAACTGATTCTGTCCGTACGAGGTGCGGAATTTGAGTCGTCCCATCATGCGTAGCACTTCGGGATGCAGGCCTGCAATGTTGGCATCGTAGGCGGCCTGTTCGCCCGCCTCGTTGATGATCTTGTCCACGGCCTTGGCTTCATCCTCCAGCACCTTCTCGATGTGGGTGGGATGAATACGGCCATCCACGGTCAGGCGGGTGAGGGCGCGGCGGGCAATTTCGCGACGGACCGAGTCGAAGCACGAGATGGTGACAGACTCGGGCGTATCGTCCACGATCACATCCACGCCCGCGGCCTGCTCGAAAGCCTTGATATTGCGTCCATTGCGGCCCACGATGCGCCCCTTCATCTCCTCGTTTGGCAGGGTGACGCGCGAACTCGTCACCTCGGCTACGTGCTCCGACGCCACGCGCTGGATGGCATCCGCGATCAACTTGCGGGCGCGGCGTTCGCCCTCCTCGCGCGCCTCCGCCTCGATCTGGCGATAGATGCGGGCCATGTCGGCGCGGGCTTCCTTTTCCACGGCTGTGAACAATTCCTTGCGCGCCTCATCCTGTGACAGGGCGGAGATCTGTTCGAGTTTCACCACTTCCTGCTCGTACAGTTTTTCGATCTCGTTGGCGCGGCGATCCATGGTGGATTGCCGCTTGTTCAAAGTCTGCTCGCGCTGTTCCAGCTTGTCCGCGCGGCCTTCCAACTCCGTGCGGCGCTTGTCGAGACGTTCGGCCTCGCGGCTGTTTTCGGCGCGGCGTTCCTTGATATCCTGTTCTGCGCTCTGCAAAACTTTCTGGGCGTTCTCGCGCGCCTGCGCTTCGATCAAACGCGCCTGCTCGTTCGCACCCTTCAAAATACTGGCAGTCTTCTCCTGCTGGTCGCGCATGGCTTTGTCGGTCTGGTAGCGATGGAAATAGTATCCGACTGTAAGACCGACCGCCAACGCTAAAATCACGAGCAAAAAAGTAATCAACGGATTCATAGGATTTCCTCATCATCGAAATCAGTGTGTGTGCCAGCGCGCTCTGCCCAAAGGCGTTTCACCGTCGGCGCGATGACATCGTATCCGAACCCTCGCCGGGCGAGGAATTCGCTCAATTTTTTACGGAACTCGGGCCACTCCAGCCCGTCCAGCCTGTGGACGCGTTTCTGCGCGGCCGCGTAGGCCAGGGATTCTTCGTCCACCGCCTCGGTCGCGAACCGGATGTCTGCTTCCGTTAAACCTTTTTGGCGCAGCTCGACAGTCAATGCGCGGCGACTACGCGGACGGAACTCGGAGCGGTTCGCGACCCAAGCCTGCGCGAACTGTCCGTCATTCACCAGGCGTTCCTCACGCAAACGCTGGAGCGTCTGCTCGATCACAGTGGACGGGATCTCGTGCTTTTCAAGGTTCTTGCGGACTTCCGTCTCGGAGCGGGCGCGATAACTCAGGAAAAGCATGGATTGCTGGTAGGCCTTTTCCTGCGATTCTTCGGCCTGGAGTTTGGCGATCTTTTCTTCGTCCAGTGACTGACCAACGGTCAGCCAGGCGGCCACGAAACGGTCCAGCCCGAAGGCGAACTCCCCGTCGAGGTAGAGGTTCACTCGCTTGGGGTTGTTTTTCTGGGTCTCGATGGCGGTGATCTTTTTCATTAAAAACACACAGCCGCAGACCGCCCGGAGGTGGCCTCGGCTGTGCGAATCGGTTTGGGTTGTCTACAACAGCCCCAACGTCCCGCGTGAGGCGGAACGGGGAGTTACGCTAAACCGGATGACGGTTCAAATCAACAATCACCAGTGTCCTTACTTCTGTCAGTTCGGTTTTCGTCGCAATTTGTCCCAATTGCAGGGCAAGAGTCGTAGTTCCATTACAATCAGCAAGCCAGACCGTCGAGACGGCGGGAAAATTTTAAGTCATCCTTTCGGATTGATGTTAATTATACATTAAAAACAGCCCGGCGAGTCAATTGCCACCGACTGGAAATTACCCCAAATATGTGACGAAATGAACTGTTTGTTTTTGGTGGGCTGTGTGATAATTTGAGCAATTCTCAATTCATTCTGCATTTTGGAGGCCCCATGGCAAAAATCACGCGTGAAGATGCACTCGAATATCATCGTCTCAAAGGCAAACCCGGCAAAATTGCTGTTGTGCCCACCAAACCCATGGATACTCAGCGCGACCTGAGCCTGGCCTACACACCCGGTGTGGCTGTGCCGGTATTGGAGATCGAGAAAGATCCCGAGTTAGCCTATGAGTACACATCCAAGGGGAACCTTGTGGCGGTTGTCTCGAACGGAACGGCCATCCTCGGTTTGGGTGACCGCGGTGCACTGGCCGGAAAACCTGTCATGGAGGGCAAAGGTGTTTTATTCAAGAAATTTGCCGATGTGGATGTGTTCGATATTGAGGTCAATTCACATGACCCGGACGAGATCATCAAAGTTGTCGCCGCTATTTCACCCACCTTTGGCGGCATCAACCTGGAAGACATCAAAGCGCCTGAGTGCTTCTACATTGAAGAAGAACTCAAGAAAATGCTCGACATCCCCGTCTTCCACGATGACCAGCATGGGACGGCTATCATCTCCTCGGCAGGTCTGGCGAACGCCCTCGAGATCGCGGGGAAAAAACATGGCGAAGTCCGCATCGTCATTTCAGGCGCGGGCGCTTCGGCGATTTCCTGCGCGGAATTAGCCATCCGTTGGGGAGTGAAGCGTGAGAATATCATGCTCGTGGACAGCAAGGGTGTTGTCCACAGCGGACGCACCGACCTGAACAAGTACAAACAACGCTTCATTCTGGACACCGATGCGCGTACCCTTGCGGACGCGGTGCGCGGCGCCGATGTGTTCTATGGCCTGTCGGTGGCGAATGTGCTTTCGCCCGATATGGTCAAGTCGATGGCGAAAGACCCGATCGTGTTTGCCATGGCGAATCCCGACCCCGAGATCAATCCAGACCTGGCGAAGGAAGCCCGCAAGGATGTGATCATTGCCACCGGCCGCTCGGACTACATGAACCAGATCAACAACGTGCTGGGTTTCCCGTTCATCTTCCGCGGTGCACTGGATGTGCGCGCTCGCGCTATCAACGAGGAAATGAAATTTGCCGCATCACAGTCCCTCGCCGCGTTGACAAAGGAAGACGTTCCCGACTCCGTTCTGCGTGCCTATGGCGTGGACAGCCTGAAGTTCGGACGCGAGTACATCATCCCCAAGCCGCTCGACCCGCGCGTGTTGCTGTGGGAAGCGCCCGCCGTTGCCGAGATGGCCATGAAGACAGGCGTTGCGCGCAAGCCGATCGATATTAGCGAATACCGCGAACAACTGGCCTTCCGCCAGGGCAAGGGTGAGCAGGTACGTTATTTCTTCCAGAACAAGGCGCGCGCCAGCGGCGGGACAAAGCGCGTTGCGTTCGCCGAGGGCGAGGAGCCGAAGGTTGTCCGCGCCGCCTATCAGGTCAAGGAGGAGGGGATTGCCACTCCCATCCTGATCGGCAACCCGGATGTTATCCAACAGCACGTTGAAGAACTGGGCCTCCCCTGGTTCCCGGAAATCGTAAACCCGGCCTCCTTCAAAAAACATGAGCAATACGCACAGGCCTATCACGACCTGCGCGCTCGCAAAGGCGTCACGTTGACCATCGCGCGCAATCGCGTCCGCCAGGTTAATATCTTAGGCTCGTTGATGGTCAAGATGGGCGATGCGGACGCGTTCATCTCTGGCCTGACCTATGAATATCCCGATGTGATCCGTCCCGCGCTGCGCATCCATCATACTGCGCCGGGCGCGGCGCGCGCCGCGGGGGTGTACATCATGATCGTGGACGACCGCGTCTACCTGTTCACCGACGCCACGGTCAATATTGACCCGACGGCGGAGGATCTTTCCGATATCGCCTGCCTCGCCGCGGACTTTGCCAAGCAACTCGAGATCGAGCCGCGCGTGGCTTTCCTGTCCTTCTCCAATTTTGGTTCCACACCACATCCACTTTCAGAGAAGGTCCAGAAGGCCGTCGCGTTGACGAAATCCCGCCGTCCCGACCTCGTGGTGGATGGCGAGATGCAGGCCGACACCGCGGTACAACCCGAGATCGTGGAAGAACGCTATCCATTCAGCACTGTCAAGGATGCCAACGTGCTGGTGTTCCCGTCTTTGGAATCTGCAAACATCGCCTATAAACTGCTGGCGCGTCTCGGTAACGCAAAAGCCATTGGCCCAATCCTGCTCGGGATGGGCGCGCCTGTTCATGTTTTGCAAACTGGCGATGACGTGAACGCCATTGTGCAGATCGCCTCGGTCGCTGTCATGGATGCGATGGGACGCGGCGCAGTCGCGAAGAAAGCCTCGGCAAAAAAGCCTGTCGCGAAAAAGGTGCCCGCGACGAAGAAAAGCAAGAAGTGATCAATATTCAGTAACCAGAACCTCGGAGGCGAAAGTCTCCGAGGTCTTTTATAATGGGTGCATGAACAAAAAAACTCTCCCCTTCCTTGTGCCTGCCATCCTTGCCCTGCTCTTCGCACTCTGGGCGGGACTGCTTCGCCTCGGCTGGACAATTCCCAGCCTGATACCCTCGCTTGCAATGGCGCACGGCCCATTGATGGTCTCTGGGTTTCTCGGCGCGCTGATCGCATTGGAACGCGCCGTGGCATTGAAGATGCGCTGGATGTACGCCGCGCCGCTTCTCGCGGGACTGGGATGGCTGGCCGCACTCCTCGCGCCGACCCTGCCCCTCGGACCGATCCTGTTCGCGCTGGCGAGCGCGGTGACGGTGGGGATTCTCCTCGCCATCGTCCGCCGTGAATTTGCCCTGCACACGGTCACCATGCTGGTGGGGAGTCTCGCGTGGCTGACCGGCAACCTGCTCTGGCTGACGGGAAACGCTGTCTATCAAGTTGTGTACTGGTGGCAGGCTTTTCTGATTCTCACCGTCGCGGGGGAGAGGCTGGAATTGAGCCGCGTCCTGCGTCCATCCAGGAACAAGCAGTTCCAGTTTGCCCTGTTCGCATTCCTCCTTCTCGTGGGCGTTGTGGTCGCTTCATTTGATCTGCAAGCGGGAGTCCGTCTCAGCGGCGCGGGGATGCTTTTGCTGGCGCTCTGGTCTCTTCCCAATGACATTGCCTGGCGGAACATCCGCCATAAATTGCCGTTGACGCGCTATATCGCCTGGTGTCTCGCGCTGGGATTTGTCTGGCTGGGAATCGGGGGTGGACTCAACCTCGTTTTTGGCGCGCAGGTCGCAGGTCCGAGATATGACGCGCTCCTGCATGCGGTCTTCGTCGGATTTGTCATCTCGATGATCTTTGGTCACGCGCCGATCATCTTTCCAGCCATTCTTGGCGCGACGATCAATTTTCATCCCGTGTTTTATTTCCAACTGGCGTTATTGCATTTCTCGCTGGCCTTACGAGTTGTCAGCGATCTGGTTTTTTGGAACGCGGGCCGCATATGGGGAGGCATGTTAAACGAAATCGCCATCCTCATTTTTCTGGGGATGACGATTTACTCGGTTCGTCAGGGATTGAAAACTGCTCACTGATTACTGTCTCACTCCTGCCACTCCAACTCGAAATCTTCCCCAATGTAAACTGTATCGCCCTGTTTGATGCCCGCCTTGCGCAGGGCTTCATCCACGCCGATGCGTTCCATCATTTTTTGGAAACGGCGGAGCGAACCGGAATGTTGCCAATAGGTCATCTTGGCGGAGCGTTCGATGGACGCGCCAGAAATGCGCCACTCGTTTTCGCCCTCGCGCGTGACCTCGAACTGGTTCGGGTCCACTTCGGCGCGATAGACGGGCATGGGTGGTTCCACTTCTTCGAGCGTGGGCGTCTCGGCCAGTTTGGCGGCGGCCTTTAGCAGGAGTTCGCGCGTGTTCGTGCGCGCCAGCGCGGAGATCGTCACCAGTTCCACTTTGAGTTTCTTAAATTTCTTCTTGATATCCGCCAACCGTTCCTGCACTTCGGGCTGGTCAATTTTATTGAGCGCCACAATCTGCGGTTTCTTTGCGAGATTGGGATCGAACAACGCCAGTTCGGAATTGATCTGGCTGAAATCGGCAATCGGGTCTTCTGAAAAACCGTCCAGCAGATGGATGAGGACGCGCGTCCGCTGGACGTGGCGCAAAAAGTCGTGGCCGAGGCCCGCGCCTTCCGCCGCGCCCTCGATCAGGCCGGGGATGTCCGCGAGCACAACCGTTGTCTCATCATCAATTTTCGCGACGCCGAGATTTGGTTCCAGCGTGGTGAACGGATAGGGCGCGATCTTCGGGCGCGCATTCGTCAGCGCGGAGAGAAGCGTGGATTTGCCCGCGTTCGGCAGGCCGACCAGTCCCAGGTCCGCGATCAACTTCAATTCCAGTTTGAGGCGTCGCTCTTCGTACGGTTCCCCTTTTTCAGCCATACGCGGCGCCTGATTGCGAGAAGTCGCAAAATGCTGGTTGCCTAATCCGCCACGTCCGCCCTTGCAGATGGTCAGCCGCTGTCCGGGTTGCGTCAGGTCGCCAAGCAACGTGCGCGTGTCCGCGTCGAAGATAGCCGTCCCCGGCGGGACAAAAATCACGAGATCCTCGCCGCCCTTCCCAGACTTTTGATTGCTCCCGCCGCCCTTGCCATCCTGCGCCTGAAACTTCTGGTTTGGGCGAAAGGCCGAGAGCGTGTTGAGCGTGGGCTTGACCTCGAAGATGAGATCGCCGCCCTTGCCGCCGTCGCCGCCATCGGGGCCGCCGCGCGGCATGTACTTCTCGCGTCGAAAATGCATCATGCCATCGCCGCCCTTGCCAGACCGAACGTAAATTTCCACTTGATCTATGAACATGCCCCCATTATAAACGTGGATTGCCATTACAATTGAGCAACCATTCAGGATGACGAAATGAAATCGTTTTGGACGCTTTCGCTGACCGCCCTGCTTTTGACGGGACTCATCGCTCTTGCCCCGCTCGCGCCTGCTTCCGCGCAAACGGACTTGTCTCTCCCCTTGCAGGATGACTCCCCAACCGCCACACTCTCAGACGCCCCGCCCACTCCCGCGGACATTATCACCGCGGTCAACAACCTGCGCATCTCGCACGGATTGGCCGCGCTGGCAGTCCATCCAGTGCTGACAGCGGTCGCACAGCAACAAGCCAACGCGCTGGCCGCTTCCGATGGCGCGGTGGGACATGAGCGTCCCTGCGGCCTGACCCTTGGACAGCAACTGCTCCAGATGGGCTATCCGCTTTCGGGTGCGCTTTCGCTGGATGGCTATCGCTCCGAGAACTGGGTGACCGCGTCCACAACGGAACAAGCCATCTCGTTCTGGTTGAGCGACGCCCCGCATACCGATACCATGCTCGACCCAAATCGCAGTGACATTGGCGCGGCGGTGGCGGTCGG
>JAYRVQ010000016.1:0-8575 GCA_041918465.1 Anaerolineales bacterium | reverse complement strand
GCGTCGAGGTAGACCATTTTGTTCTGGCGCACGAACAGGTCATTCGTCTCGCCGAACTCCGCGCCGATGAAGCCCGTCTTCGGGGCCGCGCCGGTGACGTAGGTGATCACCTCGCCAAACACGCCAACGAACCATTCGTCTTCCGCGCCCGGGGCTTCCACGGCGATCTGGCCGCGCACGGGAATTTCACCATTGGGATACAGAACCTCAAGCGCCTTGCGGGCGATCGTCCACGCGCCGGCCACGGCGCCGCACGAATGTCCGGACAATTTGACGGCGTCCTCATAGGTATAGGGAACCGCCACCTGCGACTGCCCGAAGATCTGGAAATACGGCTCCATCATCATGATGGGCGGGACTTGCATGATGTAATCCTGCGTCCACAGGACAGGTTCCGCAGGCTCGGTCGGCAATGGCTCTTCCACCACAACCGCTTCGGTCGGGACCTCGGTGGCGGGCGCGGGCTCGCTGACCGCTTCCGTGGCTGGAGCGGGGGCAGGCGCGCAGGCCGCCAGAACAAGCGCGGCGATGATCATCACCGCAAAGGCAAAACGTAGGTTTTTCATTGCTTCTCCTTAATGTGGATGTGTCTGACACGTGGCGCAAATTGCGTCACTTATATGTGAACATTATCACAAATAAATTGCAATATCTTTGCCTTAAAGCAAACCCGGGACTGATTTATTAGAGTCCCGGGTTGCAAAGGAGAATGCGGCTAGCCCGTGTATTCGTTCAACAGGCGTTTCTTGAACACGGGGATGAGAAGCATTACAACAATGCTCAGTCCCATCAGCGCGCCGTAGAGGTAATCGTTGGTGGCATGGCGGACATAGTGGGTGGCTCCACTCGCGACCAGCGTGACAAGACCGCCAATTAGGCCGGCGTACCAGCCAGAGATTTTCTTTTCACCTAACAGGTAGATGGCCGCAATGCACAAAGCCATGCCAACCCATAAGGCCAGCCAGCCAAAGTAAGTGATCGCGATGCCTTCGGCAAATAGCGGGCGCTTGGGATGGCCAAACAGGATGCGGAACGCAGCATGCCCATTCGCGAAGTTCTCAGCCGCGGTTACTCCCAGCATCAGGAAGACGAGGAAGTCCACGATCTTTTGAGTCAGATCCACTTTTTCAGCGAGAAGGATCGCAAAGTACGGGATCAGGCCAATCGTCATGATGGCGACCGCAGGTGGGAATCCGCCCTGGGCACTTCCGATGAAGTTCATCCATGGGACGATCATGTACGCGCCACCAATGGAGGGCACTGCGAGGCAAAGTAAGGCCAGTCCGCGCGTCCATCGTTCGCCGCGATATAAGGGGAGCGCGATCACTAACAGAACGATCCCGGCTATGAGCGACATCGTGCTCCAGAACGGGAAGAAGAAACTGACCAGCCAGACGGTGTAGGCCAGCAAGGGTGCCTGGGGGTCGCCAGCGGCGGTTAATTTCTCGATTCGCGCCTGCTGTGCTGTGACAATCGGGTTGACCATGTTAAACCCGATGAAGGGAATAATCGCAATCATGAGGATTGCGGCCACCACCACAAGGGTGACAACGGCAAAACGTACTTGACGAGATGTAGCAGGTAACATTCTTCCTCCGATGATATAATTTTCCTGAACTTGGTTCAGGTTGTGATGATTTACACATATAATATTCGCCTTTGTTCTTTTCCGCATTGACTTTTGTCAATAATATGTGACGATTTGTATAACTGGAAAGGATTATCTCCATGTCCGAATTGGCTGCTCTACTGGATAACGCCGATGTATTGGGGAAATTTACCGCCAGCCAGAAACAACAATTGGTTTCACTGACCGTCCGACGCGCCTTGGAACGGGACAAATCGCTCATCTGGCAGGGTGATCACTGGGCAAACGTATTTTTAATCGCATCAGGACAACTGCGGGCGGTCATTCGCTCGGCGGATGGGCGGAGTTATGTTGTCTCTACCTGGGAGAAGGGGGAGGAATTCTGGGCGCATGGGCTTTTTGATGGGGAACCCGCGCCATCCACGCTGGAGGCTGTCCAGGAAAGCGTAATTTATCAATGGGAGGGCGAGGCCGTTCTCCAAATTCTGTTTGAAAACCCCGAAGCGATTCGCGCTTTATTGGCTCGTCAGACCCGGTTGATTCGCAAGCGACGGGACACGATTTCTGATCTCGCCTTTCAGCCAGTGACAGGACGGCTGGCTAAACTGTTATTAGAACGCGTGCCCGCTTCAGAAGACTCCGCGCAACGCGACCTGACCCTCGACCAGATCGCCTCCATGGTGGCCTCTTCGCCCGAAGTCGTTTGTCGTACCCTTTATCAACTTCAACGCGATGGCCTGCTCCAGGTGACACGTGCCACCATCACCCTCCATGATCGCGCCGCGCTTGAGCGTTTGGTCGGGGTGGAATAACAATTGCTGAAATAGCGAACTGGAGCCAGAAACCTGGCTCCAGTTCGCAAAGGAGAATGTGGATATTTTTATCGGGGATTAATCGCCTTTTTCGATCAGGAACTGCTTGAAGGCGGGGATGAGCAGTATCGCCAGCAGTACAGCGGACAGCATCCCGCCCTGCAGCCATTCGGTGGAGTGGCGCACGATGAATCCCTGGAAACTGACAACAACGGTAGCCAGTGTTGTGGCGGTGGCGATGTACCAGCCCGTCTTGTTCTTCATCGCCATCAGCGGGATGGAGACGATCAACAGCACAGACGCGATGTAGAGCAGAAAGCCGCCGAGCAGGAGCGCCAGAGTCTGCGGGCTGTACACGGCTTTTTCCGAAACAAATTCAAAGGTTTGCCAATCCAGATGATCGAGATTGGTGATGTAATGCGCCAGCGCGGACGTAAACGGAGGCGGGGTGGGGTTGGCGGTGATCAGGCCGTCCGCGCCAGTGACGAACTCGCCAGGGATGTGGATGAAGTAGCGCACACCATGCTGTGCGTTCATGAAGACCATGCCAGAGACGATCCCCAACGCGGTGTAAGGAATGAGTTTCAGCGCCTTGTTCTTGAGCGTGTCCGTATCCGCAATCAGGATGATGAAGTAGAACAGCAGGTTGACGAACAGGATCGGCATGGCGGGTGGCATTCCGTTGATGGTGTGCGGCGGGACACCCTTTTCAGGATACTCGGCCAGAACCAGCACGAACCAGGGGATCATCATGGTCATCCCTGCGACAGACGGGATGGCGAACAGTCCCAGCGCGGCGGCGCGTGCCCACTTCACTCCATCGTAGAGTTTTTTTGCCACCACCAACAGCATGGCGCCAGAAAAGACGAAAGCGATGATCCAGGCTGAGAACGTGGTCGAGAGGACGGGGACGGCGGGGTAGAAATCCGCGTCGTGTGGCACGAGGCGCAACAACACTTGATCGAGCGCGATCTTCAGGGTCTGCATGGCCTGGGTGGGCGCCAACAGCATCAGGTACAGGCCGCCGACAACCGCCACAATGGTCATGATGAGGCGTTGGGTCTTTGTGGTTTCGTTCTTCATTTTGCTTCTCCTTGAAGTTGATATAATGAACCTGCCAAAGCAGGAGATTTTTGCATGAGTAAAATATCACGAAGGTATAAATTCGTCTTTGCATTTTTATAACTTGTCTGGAGAATGTTCATGCCCAAAATCCTGGAATGCCTATCGCAGGCGCCCGTTTTTTCAAAGTTGACCGAACGTGACCGCGCGGATCTTGCGGCTGGTGCGCTGGAAAAGAAATACAGCAAGGATGAATTTGTCTGCTGGCAGGGGGAGACGTGGCCGTATGTTGGCTTTATCGCTTCGGGGCGGCTGGAGTGGGCCATGCTCTCGCCCGAAGGTCGCCGCCAGGTGGTGTTCGCGCTCCGTCCCTGCGAAGTGGTGTGGGGACATTCGGTGGTGGACGGCCTCTCGATGCCCGCCTCGCTCGAGGTCCGCGAAGATGCGGTGCTTTATCTCTGGGAGCGCGAAACAATCCTTCCGATCATCCAAAAGAACCCGCAGGCCGCGTGGGATGTTTCCCGCATCCTGATGCACTACATGCGTCATGTGCGTGAAGTGGTGTACGGATTTGCCTTCCATCCCGTCGCGGGACGTCTCGCGCGCCTGTTGTTGACTCATTACGATCCTGTGGATGGAAAACCCGCGCCGCGTAACCTGACCCTCGACCAGATGGCTGACACGGTCGGGACTACCCGTGAGCTGGTCAGCCGCACGTTGCATCGCTTCGCTGACGAGGGACTGATCCGCGTCAACCGCGTGGAGTTCGCATTTCTGGATCGCGACAAGCTTGAAAATCTTGCAGGAGGCACAGACCGATGAAAAACCTTCCATCTCTGTTAAAAAAGAATCCTGTCTTTGCCACATTCGCTCCAGCCGATTTGGAAGAATTAGTGCGGCTGGGGTCGACGCGCTCCTATGAAAAAGGGGAGAAGGTGATTCTGTATGGCGATGTCTGGCCATATATTTTTCTGGTGGGGAATGGATTGATTGAAGCAATAAAGGAATCGGGAGAGGGACGCAGTTTGCGGATTGCATCTTTTGGTGCGGACGAATTATTTTGGGGACTGGCTTTTTTTCACAAGAATGCCGCCATGCCCGTCACGTTGGAAGTGCGTGAGGATAGTCTGCTCTATCTCTGGTCACGGGATTCCATTTTGCCGATCCTTATTCGTAATGGACAGGCATCCTGGGAACTCAGCCGCCTGATGGCCGAGCGGATGCAAGGCGCCAGCATTCTGGTGGATGGATTGGCGTTTCAATCCGTGGCGGGAAGATTGGCGCGGCTATTGCTCGAAAATTTCGAAACGGCGGGCGACTCGGCCATCTCCCGTCACTTAACTTTGGATGAAATGGCCGCGCGTATCGGCTCCACCCGTGAAATGGTCTGCCGCGCCTTGTATAGTTTTTCAGATAAAAAATTGATCGAAGTGACTCGCACCGAGTTTGTATTGACCGATAGCGAAGGATTGGCGCGGCTGGTTGAACATGGTTGAGCGCACTGTAAACCTTTCCATGTTGAACGCGTCTATTCGGTGATGGCAATCAAACGCGCCTCCTCCGCCCATCGAAACGGCAAACGGCCTCTCCGTCCCGCGGTGAAGCGGCGGGTTCGGAAGATCGTCTCCTGTCGCGCGCCGCGTCTCGGTCAGCGGTGTCCGCAATGCAAAAAAAGCCGTCTCGATTATGACGGCCTTTTGCAATTGGGTTGTCCGACTTGCGGGTATGTTGCCGACGCTGGCGGTTTTACCTGATGACAGGCTATCGCAGGCGTGACCTGTAAACTTTCCTCATTCCCCGAAAAATAAATTCCACCACACCTGCCAGTTTGGCATGGGCGTGGATGTGGGGACGGGCGTTGGCGTGGAAATCACCGTGCCATCCTCGGTTCCGTATGGCGCGCCGGGAATATCGCCTTCCTGGATCATGTGGTTATCCTCGCGGGCGTAATCTTCCACAGCCGCGTCGGAACTGGCATATGCCACCTGCGTTTGCAGGGCGATCTGCGTTTGCATGGCTTGTGTAGCCTGTGCGCGATACGTTCCTGCTTCTTTTGTTAATTGGTTCAGTTCGTCAAGGCGATTGTTGAACTCGATCACGATCAGGACGAGGAAGGCAATGCCAATGAATATGCCGACCCTGCGCCAGTTGATGGAAAATTTGTCCATGCGATTATCTTACCCCTTCTATTTGCGGTTGGCAAGTGGGGTATCCTCTGGTACAATCTGCCGCCGCAGGGCGTAGTACCCTTCGCTCTGACAAAAATCTTCAAGAAAGGGCTTGATTCAAAATGAAAGTCATGCTCACCAAGGACGTTTACAAACTGGGCCGCGCTGGCGATGTGAAAAAGGTCGCCGATGGCTATGGCCGCAACTTCCTCATCCCACAGGGACTGGCCGTGCTCGCCACTGCGGGCGCGCTCAAACAGATCGAACGGATCAAGGGCAAGGCTGAGATCCGCCGCACATCGTTGAATGAGGAACTCAAAGGCATCTCTGAACAGATCAACGGCGTTGCACTGGACTTCATCGTCAAAGCCGGTGAGACGGGCAAACTGTACGGCTCGATCACCACGCAGGATGTCGCCACCGCCCTGACCGAGAAAGTCCGCTTCGAGGTCAAGCGCCAGCAGGTGGATATGCAACCTGTCCGCGAGATTGGCGAATACACCGCCCACATCCGCCTGACGATGGACCTCGTCCCTGAGATCAAGATCACCGTTCACCGCGAAGGCGAAGCGGTAGTGGAAGAGGAAAAAGAAAAACCGAAAGCCAAAGCCAAAAAGGCCAAGGCCGAAGCGGTCGCTGAAGTTCCAGCCGAGGAAGCGCCTGCTGCAGAGACACCAGTCGAATAATTTCAACCGATGCAGAAACCCGTTTTCCGCCAAAGGCGCGAGAACGGGTTTCTGATTGTGGTAAACTTTCGCCATGCAGGAAATCAAAGAAACCATCGGCCAGCGATTAAAACGAATTCGTCTTTCCCGCCAGATCAGCCTCGATAAAGCCGCCGACGCCACGCACATCCGTCCCCACTATCTACAGGCATTGGAGGAAGACAATTATTCTGCCATGTCTTCTACCGCGCAGGGACGCGGTTTCCTGCGACTCTATGCTGATTTCCTTGGCCTCGATCTCGAGGCGGCCATGTCAGAACTTCGTCATGCTGAGAAGACGGATGCGACTCCCGCGCCAGAATCAGCAACGCCGCCTCCCGCGCCTGTCTCCACGCCGCAGGCCCCTCCCGCCTCACCCGCGGATGAGAAGCCTGTTCGCCGTCCGTTTTGGGCGCGTCTCCTGCGAAAGGAAGTCCCCGCATCTCCCGCCCTCGAAACGGACTCTGCTTCCGAGGCCGCGTCTCCTGTGGATGAAACACCCGCAATTTTGCCTGCACCCGAACTGGTGATTATTTCTGAACCTGCGCGCGTCAAAAAGCCCTCCGCGACATCCTCCGCAAAAGGGAAAACAGCCAAAGTCCCTGCGAAAACGGATAAGCCGAAGAGCAAGCCAAAGTCAAACGCGAAAAAATCTGCGAAGACCAGCGATAAAAAAAAAGCCTCGCCGAAGCGCCAATCGTTGAAGAAGCGCCGATAGTCGCCCCGCAGGCTGAAATTTTCCCCGAACTCGAAGTCACACAGCCGCATGAAGGACCCATCGAAGCGGACGAATCCCGTCCGGGCGGGTGGGCGCGCCTGCTCATTGGGCTGGGGATACGCGTCTCGAAGCCGCGCCAACCGGAAGTCCGGGAAGAGGCACAGGCAGAGGTTCCCGCAGAGGTGGAAGAGTCGGACAGTCCTCAAGTCGAGATCAGTCTTCCAGCGGAATCTGTCCAAATTAAATCATCGGACGAGATGTTCGCGGAACTTGGCGCTCAATTGCATGAACGCCGCGCAGCGCTCAATTTGACGCGTGAGGAGATTGAGCGGCACATCCATTTGCGCGCCCACTATTTGCAGGCGCTTGAGGAGGGCGATTTTGGCGGATTACCTTCAGCCGTGCAGACGCGCGGCATGTTAAATAATTACGCCACGTTTTTAGACCTGGATGTGGATACCCTGCTTTTGGATTTTGCGGATGTGTTGCAGGTGCGTCATCGCGAGCAACATCCCCTGCCACCCGGCGCGCGCGGACGTCCGGCTCCCAACGCGCCAGCCAGTTTGCCGCCTTTGCGCAGTTTCATGGTCGCGGACCTGGCGGCTATTGGGTTGGTGTTTCTGATCGCGGTGTTTTCCGTTTGGGGCGTGCAACAAGTGATTCGAAAAGGCGCGGAAGCGGAAGCCACGCCTCCCGCGCTGCTGGATGTTTTATTGGAACCATCTGCGGCAGTCGTGGTTGGGACGCCCATGCCCACATCCGAATTGCTCGATTTGGGAAATGTGACTGCCACTCTGGCGGCTTTTGAAACGCCGATAGGATTACCGGCGATTCCAGAAGGCGTGAATGTTCAGATCAATGTTATCGCGCTCGAGCGGACGTTTCTGCGCGTGATCGCGGACGGGGAGGTGGTCTTCGATGGCCGCGTCACACCGGGGACGGCGTATCCATTCGAAGCGGGCACGCAGATCGAAATTCTGGCAGGCAATGGCGCGGCCCTGCGCTTGACGTATAACCTGCGCGACATGGGATTATTGGGAGGATACGGCGAAGTGGTCAACCTGATCTATCGCGCCGAGGGTGTTGTCACGCCAACGGCCACCATTGGCCCAAGCCCCACCATCACACCCACGCCAACGATCAGGCCAACTCAAACACAGACGCCAACGCCCACCCGTACGCCTGTACCTTGATTTCAGAAAATTGGATTTTACAGTTATGACAAAAACAAAAAACACATTCCATCTGGTTTCCCTCGGTTGCTCAAAAAATACGGTCGACTCGGATTCGATGGCGCAACTGCTCAGCCGCGATGGCTACCGCGCGGTGAAAGATTCAAAGCGTGCAGATGTGTTGATCGTCAACACCTGTGGTTTTATTGGACCTGCCAAACAGGAATCCCTGAAGGTTCTGCGTAAACTGGCTCGAAATAAACGCGACGGTCAATTGCTTATCGCGGCGGGATGTCTCACTCAGCGTTACGGCGTGGATGTGGCGAAGCAGGTGCCTGGCGTGGATGGCAT
>JAYRVQ010000015.1:0-1722 GCA_041918465.1 Anaerolineales bacterium | reverse complement strand
TGCAGTCCGAGCGCTAACGCGATAAATGGCTGGACATCCCCGCGTGAACCATAGGTAAGGATGGTAATATTCACACAGACATTTTACACGACATGGAGGCAGGCATGCGCATCGGTATTCTTCACCCTGGCGAAATGGGGACCTCAGTGGCCGCGTCAGCCATGAACAGCGGACATGAGATTTACTGGTCTTCGGAAGGCCGCGGAGAAAAAACGCACGCCCGCGCACAAAAATATAATTTAAAAGATGCAGGCACACTGGCTGAATTGTGCAAAACCTGCCCAGTTATTTTTTGCATCTGCCCGCCACATGCCGCTGAGGATGTGGCACGTCAAGTCATCGCGCACGGATTCAAAGGATTGTATTTGGATGCCAATGCCATCTCTACACAACGGACAATCAAAATCGGCGCGATGATGCAAGCCGCGGGAATTGGTTTCGTGGACGGCGGCATCATTGGCCCGCCAGCCTGGGAACGCGGACAAACGTGGCTTTATCTTTCGGGAAAACGCGCGGATGAAATCGCGGCTTGTTTTGCAAAAGGACCTTTGGAAACAAAGGTAATTGGTGATGAGATTGGCAAAGCCTCGGCATTGAAAATGTGCTACGCGGCATACACAAAAGGAACTACCGCCCTGCTGTGCGCGGTTATCGCAACTGCAGAGTCACTCAAGGTGCGAGAGGAACTTTTTCAACAATGGGACACGGATGATGCTGGATTTTCAGAACAAGCCGCTCGACGCGTCCAACGCGTGACTGCCAAGGCCTGGCGCTTTGCGGGCGAAATGGACGAGATCGCCGCGACCTTCCACAAGGCAGGTCTGCCATCAGGATTTCACAAATCCGCTGCAGAGATTTTTCGCCGCATGGCAGGATTCAAAGATGTATCTGTCTGACCAGAATTAGATGAAGTGCTGTCAAGCTTACAAGGAAAGAAACACCCCGCCGATTAAGCGGGGTGATAACTACCAAACTACAAAACTAACTCATTTCCTGTCGTCCCTGCAACGCGCGCAGAAGAGTACTTTGATCGGCGTATTCGAGATCGCCGCCCATCGGCAGGCCGCGCGCGAGACGTGTCACTGAGACGCCCAGCGGCGCGAGACGTTGACCGATGTATAGCGCGGTCGCGTCGCCTTCCATGCTGGGGTTGGTCGCCAGAATCACTTCGCGGACTCCCCCTCTCGCGACGCGCTCGATCAGCGGACGAATCTTGATGTCATCGGGACCGATGCCTTCAATGGGATTCAACACGCCCTGCAACACGTGATACTTACCTTGATACGCGCCCATCCGTTCGAGCGCCAGCACATCCAGCGCGTCTTCCAACACACAGATGATGGACGCGTCGCGTTTGGGATTCTCGCAAATCTCACAGCGTTCGCGTCCCGCGTCTGTGATGTTGAAGCACTCCGAGCAGAATGCGATCTTGTCTTTCAGTCCCGTCAACGCTTCGGCCAACTCGGATGAAAGCGACTCGTCGGCACGCAGGAAATAGAACGCCAGCCGCGAAGCGGACTTTGGCCCGATGCCTGGCAGGCGTTCGAGGGCGTTGATCAGGTTTTGGATGGGTTCGGGGAGAATCATAAGTGTCAGGTGTCAAGCGCCAGGTGGAAAACCTGACACCTGACACTGGAAAACCCTAAAACGGCAACCCGCCCGCCAGCGGACCCATCTTCTCAGCCGCGAGTTCACGCGATTGATCGAGCGCCATGTTGACGA
>JAYRVQ010000014.1:0-5815 GCA_041918465.1 Anaerolineales bacterium | reverse complement strand
TGTTCGCGCTGACCGATCCGCAGAATCAACCTGTGGCGTTCACGCTGGCGATGCTGAGTCAACCCGATAGGCGCGCGTATCTGTG
Organism: Anaerolineales bacterium; assembly: GCA_041918465.1. GTDB lineage: Bacteria > Chloroflexota > Anaerolineae > Anaerolineales > Villigracilaceae > Denitrolinea. The sequence goes on along the minus strand of JAYRVQ010000014.1, from coordinate 5,730 downwards.
GGGCACTGCCTGCACGGACGCGAAAACGGAATCTGCGACCCTGCCCATTTTGTTCTGGCAGGTCTGCACCGCGCTCGCGGCGGACCATCCCCGCGTGGACCTGGATTACTCGAACAATATTCACATCAGCCAGATCAAAGACAAACTGGGTGGCAGGTTGCTCCCCACCTTCATCACCAGTTATTCTAAAGAGGGGAAGTCGGGAAAATCTCAGCAGGATGGCGAATAATGAAAAACTTCCAAGACCAAAATCTTGGAAGTTTTGGTTTCTATAAACGCACCTGCATCAAATTGTTTTTTGTCTTTGATTGGACGCAAGTCCAAAAAATAAACCGCTTGTCAAAAGCAACTCGCAAGCAGAAAAAAAGGACATAAGCCGAGACGATACTAAAAAATGGGCTAAAAACGCAAAAAACAAAGCAATCAACGCCAGAACCGGGAAGAACAAGATTGATATAATAAAATCCCACTTTTCTGGAAATGGATAATTGAACTTTTTAAGAAGAAAAGAGAGTTGCCAACCGAGTGCAAAAAGAATCGAAAGTGAAAAGCTTATCAAGAACGGCCAAACACTAGACTCGAAATCGGTCACTTTTTCTTGAAGTTCAACCAAGGCCTTGGAAAACGAAAACATCCCTAATGCAAAAAAGTCTATACCTACGAATAGGTATATCCACATGCGAGGAACAAATTTACCCTCTGGTTTCATCATAGGCCCTACTTTTCATCTGCTTGACTCTGCATCAAAAAGACTACAAGACTAAGGGACCAACAAACCATCTACCCCCATCTCCACGTTGTCCCCTCTTTTCCATCCTCAATCGTCACGCCGAGATCTTTCAAGCGGTCGCGGATCATATCGGACATCGCCCACAGTTTTTGCTTGCGGACTTCGCTCCGAATTTCGATTAACAGATTGATAAAGGGATCGGCATCGGCGGAGCCTTTTTTATCCTGCAAGCGCAGGCCGAGGACTCCCGTCAGCGTGCGGAGGGTATTCTGCGCGGAGAGTAGTTGCGCGTCGTTCGCGCCGCTGTCACGCGCGGTGTTGATGGCTTTGACCAGTTCGAAAAGCGCGGCGATTGCGCCCGCGGTGTTGAAGTCATCATCCATCGTGTCGGTGAAGGCTTGTTTGACGGAGTCGGCTTGGGCGGTGAGTTCGGAGGCGGCGTCAGCGGAGAATCCGCTTGCGGAAGCGGGAGCAGGCCGAAGTCCGGATTTGAGGCGCTCGACATTTTTCTGCGCGGCATCCAGAGTCTCGTCGTTGAACATCAACGGCGCGCGATAGGTCCCGTTCAGGACGAGCATCCGCATCACGTCCGCGTCGCGCTTCGAGAGAAATTCTTTGATGCTGATGATGTTGCCCAGCGATTTGGACATTTTTTCGCCGCCGAGTTGGAGCATCCCGTTGTGCATCCAGAAACGCGCGAAGGGCTTGCCGGTGAGCGACTCGGTTTGGGCGATCTCGTTTTCGTGGTGCGGGAAGATGAGGTCGTTGCCACCGCCGTGGATGTCTATCTGCTCGCCGAGTTCGGCAAGATTCATGGCAGAGCATTCGATGTGCCAGCCGGGACGTCCCTTGCCCCAAGGGGAGTCCCAGGCGGGTTCGCCGGGTTTGGCGGCTTTCCAGAGGGCGAAGTCCATCGGGTGTTCTTTTTGTTCTTCCACTTCGATGCGCGCACCCGCCTGCATGTCTTCGAGTTTGCGGCCAGAGAGTTTGCCGTATTCTTTCTCTTTCGTGACACGGAAGTAAACGTCGCCGTTGCCGGGCGCGTAGGCGTGGTCGCTTTCGCCGAGTTCGCGGATGAAGTTGATGATCTGCGGCATCGTCTGCGTGGCGCGCGGGTTGGATGTGGCGGGCAGGATATTGAGATCGTGCAGGTTCTGGCGATAGTCGTCGATGTAGCGTTGCGCCAGCGCGAAGGGATCTTCTCCAAGGGCGTTGGCGCGGTTGATGATCTTGTCATCCACATCGGTGAAGTTCATCACGTGGCGCACTTTGTAGCCGCGATATTCGAGGTAGCGGCGGACGATGTCAAATACCAGCGCGGACATGGCATGCCCGACGTGCGCGTCGCTATAGACCGTGACGCCGCAGACGTAGAGTTTGACGACGCCCGGCTCGAGGGTGACAAAGTCTTCTTTTTTACGGGTCAGAGTATTATAGATACGAATCATTTCTTTTTCCCACCACAAAGACACGAAGGTACACAAAGGAAAACCTTCGTGGCACTTTGTGTTCTTTGTGGTTATTAAATTTATTTCTTCTTCTTCCCGTTCGATTCATCTACGCGGGCGAAGATCATGCGTCCCGCGGCGGTTTGCAGGATCTTGGAGACGGTCACTTCGCGGTATTCGCCGATGACATCCTTGCCGTTCTCCACCACAACCATCGTGCCGTCATCCATGTAGCCCACACCCTGTCCATATTCCTTGCCTTCCTGGATGACGTTGATGCGCAAGACTTCGCCTGGCAGGACCACAGACTTGACTGCGTTGGCGAGTTCGTTGATGTTCAGAATGGTGACGCCCTGCAGTTCAGCCACGCGGTTGAGATTGTAATCGTTGGTCAGGATCGGACATTTGAGTTGCCGCGCCAGCACCACAAGTTTATCGTCCACTTCGCGCATCCCGTCCACATCAATATCGCTGACGCGCACCATCACATTGGGGAGTTTTTGCAGTTCGGCAATCGTCTCCATGCCGCGGCGGCCGCGGGCGCGGCGCAATCCATCGGGAGAATCGGCGATGTATTGCAGTTCGTTCAGCACAAAGCGCGGGATAAGGAGCGTGCCGGGCAGGAATCCTGTCTTGGCAATGTCGCCCACGCGCCCATCAATGATGACGCTGGTATCGAGCAGGATATTGCGATTGAGATTCGTCCACGAAGAGGAACTGCCGCCCTCGCCGCCGCGTCCGCTCATGGTGCCAAGCAGGCCCATGATGTCGCCCTGACGCATGACGAATAGTGAGACGCCAAAGTAGGAGAAGATCATCACGCCAACGAACGGCAGAATGTCTCCAAACGGCTCAGGCAAAAGCGACAGCGGAAAGGCCAGCAGGGCCGCCGTCAGCAAACCGACAACCAGCCCGATCAGTCCCGCGAAGAGCGTTTCCGCGGCCATGCGTCCCAGCAGAGAGCGCAGGGCGCGCGCCGGTCGCGTGGTCAGGTACGGCGTCAGGATAAATCCAACCAGCGCGCCGACCAGTCCAATTCCCAGCACATAGATCAAAACGTCTTTTTGGTATCCCACTGCCAGCTCCTGGCCTGCATATCCGCCCAATAAGGCCAGCAACAGCATCCCAATGATGCGCAGGATAAATTCCATGCTCATAAAGCCTCCAAATAATGAAAGAGAAAAAATCCAATTGCATCATAGCACGCCTGTATGCCTTCGTCAATTAGAATGAAATGAGTTTAAACCAGGATGAATTTTTGAATTGCCTGCCCTGCCAAACTGGTTATAATTCGCACTCCCTATGGCCATAGACCGTTTCGGACGCCACATCCATTACCTGCGCATCAGCCTCACCGACCACTGCAACCTGCGGTGTGTCTACTGCATGCCTGAAGACCAGACCTTCCGCCCCAATGCGGAACTCATGCAGGATGACGAGATTTTCCTGCTTACGCGGTTGTTCGCCTCGCTCGGATTCGACAAGATCCGCCTGACGGGAGGCGAACCGACCGTCCGTGCCCACATCGTGGACATCGTACGAGAAATCGCCCACACTGAAGGCATCCGTTCCGTTTCGCTCACGACGAATGGCCTGCTTCTGTCCAAACTGGCAAAACCGCTAGCGGACGCCGGACTCCACCGAGTCAACGTCTCGATAGACACCCTCAACCCCGAAAAGTTCAAGCGTCTTACGCGCTGGGGCAAAGTGGAGGATGTCTGGAACGGCATTCTTGCCGCCGAAACTGCCGGGCTTGCGCCAATAAAACTCAACGCGGTGGTGGTGCGCGGCTACAACGAAGACGATGTGGTGGACCTCGCCCGCCTGACGATTGACCGTCCCTGGCAGATGCGCTTCATCGAAATGATGCCCTTCGCGGGCGTGACAGACGTTCAAATGGGAGGTGTCGTCACCGCGCACGAAATCCAGGAACGCATCGAAGATTCTCTGGGCGATTTGCAGGTCACGAACAACGGCAAACTGGATGGCGAAGCGCGCCTCTTCAAACTCCCGAATGCGAAAGGCGACGTGGGTTTCATCTCCTCCGTCACCATGCCGTTTTGTTCAGCCTGCACGCGCGCCCGCCTCACCGCAGATGGACGCCTGCGCCTCTGCCTGCTCCGCGAAAAAGAAGTGGACCTGCTCACGCCCTTGCGCGCAGGCGCAACACTCGATGATCTCCGCCATCTCATCCTGGACGGCGTCTGGGAAAAACCCTGGGGTCACGGCCTCGCCGATGGCATCATCCCCCTCAACCGCGTCATGAATGAAATCGGCGGCTAAAGCGGTTTCAAGTTGAAAGCTGAAGGTCGCACGTTTTGCCTCCACCATCCAACTTTCAACCTTCGACTTTCCAACCTTCAAACCATGTTTTCACCCAACGGCATCAAAGCAATTCTTTTCGACCTCGACGGCACGCTCCGTCACCACATCCCCAGCGGGGGAGATACTTTCACGAACCACGCCATTTCTCTCGGCCTGGTCATCGGCGAGGAAGACCGCCTCCGCGCCGCGCGCTGGGAACACTACTACTTCGCCAACTCTCCCGAGATCAAAACCGACAGCGCGCTGTTCAAAGACGAAGAAAAATTCTGGGTCACCTTTGGGCGGCGCAGGCTCATTGCCCTCGGCTGTTCCCCGGCGCAGGCCGAAGAACTTGCCCTACAACTTTCCGCTCATATGCGCGCGAATCATCCGCAAGTTCACATTCTGGAAGAGACACATCCCATCCTGTCCACGTTGAAAAATTCAGGATACATCCTCGGCATGGTCTCCAATCGCGAAAAACCATACGATGAAGAACTTGAAAAAATGGGACTGCGCGATTATTTCACCTTTACGCTGGCGGCCGGAGAGATCAAATCCTACAAACCCGACCGCGCCATCTTTGAAGAAGCCCTGCGCCGCGCAGGGACGTCCGCCTCCGAGACGATGTACGTGGGCGACAACTACTTCGCCGATATTGTCGGCTCGCGTCGCGCGGGACTTCGGCCCGTTCTCTACGATCCGCGCGGACTCTTCCCCGAGGCGGGATGCGCGGTGATCACCTCGTTTGACCAATTGACAGCATTGCTGTAACGTAAATTGCCAATTTGCTCTACGTATACATCACTCCACTGCCCTAAGCGGAGGGACGTGTTTTTTGTCCCAAAGTCGAAGGGCAAGTCCACGAAACAATATTTGCACTTGCAACCCGTCCTTCGACTGCGGGGGAACGCCCTCCGCCCAGGACGGTGAAACGGAGGCTTCATGGCTTGGGAACAAAAACTCATGCGCACTGTGCGCGTCCGAAATACACAGGCACGCGGCATCCTCGCACAACTGCTAACTGCCATCTCTGAAGAGGGCGGCAACGTGGGCGGCATTCAAATGCTGACCGAGACCTCGCGCAACGTAGTGCGCGACATCAGCATCTACGCCGAAGACGAGGCTCACATCGAACAGATCGTCGCGGCAATGAGCGCGAACGAAGGAACGAAAATTCTACAGGTACGCGACGAGGTGCTCGAACTGCACCAAAAGGGCAAGATCGCCATCCGTTCGCGCTATCCC
>JAYRVQ010000013.1:0-4745 GCA_041918465.1 Anaerolineales bacterium | reverse complement strand
TCCACCAGCGCCGAGTACACGCGCAACCTCACGTCGGTCTCCTGTGCCTTCGATCCAAACCAGACCGTCCAACCGCGCCCATCCACCCAGCCGAGTCCGAACTTCGGGTTGTACAACAGCACTGAGCCCTGCGGGACGTGTGGCGCGAGCAAACGAATGGACTCGATGATCGGCGCCGCCACGAACGGGACGGGAGCCAGCGGATCGCTCTCGGACTTCTGGCCTGCTGGCGGTGATCCTGACGCGCTGACCACCACCAGGCCCTGCGCTTCGCCACGCGGACGGAAGATCACGCCTTCCGCGTCCACCCACGCGTACGCGCCATCCTGCTCCCAGCGGATGACAGGTTGACGCTCAACGATCGTCGCGGTGACCTTGTTTGGCAATTCCACCGAGACATCCGCGGAGACGATCTCTGGGAAGTTGACCCGCAACGCGTACTCCACATCTGATGGAACGACAAGGAAGACGGGTGCGCCGTTCAAGCGAAGCACGGATTCGATTTCCTCCGCGCTCAGCATTTGATTGCCAGCCAATGTCGCGGCGGAGACGCGGAAGTTGGGGAGCGTCCACGCGAAATAAATTCCCGCTCCGAGGAGCACAACGAGGAAAAACGATAAAAGTCTCCAGCCCAGGCGGATGCGGGGCAGGGCAGGGGTGCGCGGGACGCTCAGTTGACCCGCGATGGGCGCGGCGGCCACTGCCTCATACTGACGGACAGGTTTGGCCTGCGGTTTGACGCGCTCAGTGGACGCATCCAACGTCACACCGCGGCGCGGCAGGGTGGGGGTCGGGAGCGAGGCGCGCTTGGGGACGCGCGTCAGGCGGCGGTTCTCTTCCTTCTTTCGCCGCTGGCGCACGAGGTCTGCGCGGTTGATGGACTCTTTGTCGCTCACTCGCTCCTCCGAAATTCCCGCGTGGTGGCATCGCGCTCTGCCTTGCGTTCCAACGCGAGTTGGATCAGGCGATCCACCAGTTCGGGGTAAGGGATGCCGGTCGCATCCCACAATTTTGGATACATGCTGATGCTTGTAAAACCGGGCAGGGTGTTCAGCTCGTTGAGAAGCACCCGTCCCGTTTCTTTTTCCAGGAAGAAATCGGCGCGCGCCATTCCAGCGCAATCAATCGCTTTATACGCGCGGACGGCGTACTCGCGAATCTGATTGGATGTCTCCTCGGGAATCTGCGCCGGGATGACAAGCCCACTGGTGCCATCCACGTATTTCGATTCGTACGAGTAAAACTCGCGGCTCGGCAAGACTTCACCCGGCAAGGACGCGATGGGATCGTCATTGCCCAGCACGCTGACTTCGATCTCGCTGGCATTGACTACGCCATGTTCCACGAGGATGCGGCGGTCGAAGGCCGCGGCTTCCATCAGTCCCTCGCCCAGGTCGGCGCGACTGTTGCATTTGGTGATTCCAACCGACGAGCCGAGGTTGGCGGGTTTTGCGAAAAGCGGATACGCGCCGAGAGACTCGGCTTTGTGGATGGCGGCGTCCATATCCTGTTCCAGTTCCGAACGGCGCAGGATCACCCAGTCCACCACGGGGATGTTGTTGGCGCGCATCACATCCTTGAAGATGCCCTTGTCCATGCCGACCGCCGAACCGACCACACCCGCGCCCACGTAGGCCACGTCTGTCAGTTCAAAGAGTCCCTGCATTGTGCCGTCCTCACCAAATGTTCCGTGTAGGACAGGGAAGATGACATCAATGTCAGAGATTTTTTCGTATTTTGTATTTCGTATTGCATAAAGACCCTGACGGTCAGGTTCAGGGAAGATGGCCGCGGGTTCGAGAGTCTCCGTTTTATTTTGTTCCAGCGCCTCGAGCACATTCTTGCCCACGAACCAATTTCCCGCGTGCGTAATGCCGACAGGGAAGATCTCATATTTGGCAGAATCCAGCGCGGCAATGACCGAGCGCGCCGACATGAGCGAGACTTCATGCTCACCTGATCGTCCACCAAATAAAACTGCCACGCGTAATTTCTTGGCCATAAAAATTTCAGGAACGGTTACTCGTTCCAATCTCCAATCAACTCAACTTCCAATTCCAACTCGACTCCAAATTTTTCCGCGACGGTCTTTTGCGCCAATTCGATCAACCTGCGAACATCATTTGCCTTCGTGTCACCGTGATTGACGAAAAAATTTCCATGCACATTACTAATTTCTACGTTGCCGATGCGCGTGCCTCTTAGTCCCGCGGCTTCGATCAATCGTCCCGCAAAATCACCTTCGGGATTTTTGAACATCGAGCCCATGCTTGCGCCGGGCGGCTGGCTTGATTTGCGCTTCGAAACGAATTCGCCAATTTTAAACCTGACTGCCTCTTTTGTGCTATGGCTGAGACGCATTTCCGCGGCCAAAATCACAAATTTTAAGGTTGACCGTTTCAGCGCGCTGGTGCGATAGCCATACTCCATTTTTTCGACAGGCCAGCATTCGCGGCCGTGTTCGGTCAGCAACTCCGCGTAAATGAGATTGCCAGCCATGTCGCCGCCGAACGCGCCCGCGTTGCCGTAGACTGCGCCACCAACAGTGCCGGGGACGGCCGCGGCCCATTCGAGTCCTGCGAGACCATGTTCCGCGGCGCGGTTCGCGAGACTACTGAATCCCGCGCCCGCCTCCGCCCAGACTTTGGGCTGGTCGCCGTTGTCGAAGCGGACCTCCTTCGCACGATCGAGGACCGTCACTCCGCGCACGCCGAAGTCGCTGACAAGCACATTCGACCCGCCGCCGATGATGATGTAGGGAACGCGCATTTCCCACAGATGCGTGATCGTCTCTGCCATCTCATTCGCAGATTTGACGGTGATGAGCGCGTCCGCCGGGCCGCCGATGCGCGCAGACGTGTACGGTGCAAGAATCACATTTTCTTGCAGTCGTTCGCCGAAGATCGCGCGCAGGGTAGATATCATGCTATTCACTACTCACTATTTGTCTTCGCTCAAAAGGTCAATCAACTTGATGACCGCTTTCAGGTTGTCTAATTCCTTTTGGGTTTTGCGCGGTGCGGCAACTTTTCTGGCGGGGCGGTTGCGGCGTTCCGTGTCCGCGTGGACCAAAACCATTTTTAACGGAGGCATGCCCAACGTCTCGAATTCGAAGCGGCGGGTTTCGTCTTTTTTCCTGGTCATGAGACACCTCGTTTGGATAATCCAGCCAGCACGTCTGCGCTGACCTGGTCGGCATCCCCGGCAGAGAAGACAATTAATACGTTGCCGGGGCGGAGATGGTCGAGTAGATATTTTGTCGTTTCGTTCAACCCGGCGGTGAAATGTGCCGAGGGGTGACGCATGGAACTGACCACCATCGCGCTGGTGAAATCCTGTTTTGGTTCGCGCGATGCGTAGACTTCGGTGACAAGTACTTCATCTGCGTCTTCAAAAGCGGACGCAAATTGCGCAAAGAGCGTTTGCGTGCGCGAGTAGGTGTGTGGTTGCCAGACGGCCCAAATGCGGCGTTTGGGAAAACGCGCGCGTGCCCCAGCCAGTGTGGCTTTGATCTCGGTGGGGTGGTGGCCGTAATCGTTGATGACCGTGATGTCATTGGCCTCGCCCAAAACCTCGAAGCGGCGAGCGGTGCCGCGAAACTCGCCCAACGTCTCGGCGGTCTTTTTGGGTGGAAGTCCCATAAGAGCCGCCACGGAAAGCGCGGCCAGTGCGTTCTGGATGTTATGTTTGCCCGGTACTTGCAGGGAAACGGGAATGGACTCTGTTTCATGAAACAGGTTTGAGACCGCTTCAAAATCGAAGCCGCCGCGTGAATTGGGTTTCCAATTGCGCGCCAGTGTCCATTGCGGGGCGTTGAACGTTTTTTCACCTTGCAGGCCATACGCCAGCACATTCTTGCCAGCCTTGCGCGCGCTGTTAAGTAGCATGTCTGTGGATGAGTCATCCATGCAGGCGATCAACGTTCCGTCAGAGGGGATCAATGTGATGAAGGTCTCGAAGGCCGCGTACATATCCTGGAAGGTCGGATAGCAATCAGGATGGTCGTGCTCGATGTTGGTAACGATGGCGTAGAACGGTTTCAACCCGAGGAACATGCGGTCATACTCGTCCGCCTCGATGACGAAGGGTTTGCCCTTGCCCGCCCGCGCATTGGTTTTAAGGTTGGAGAGGGTGGAGCCGATGATGAAGGATGGGTCGCGTCCGAGGGCGAAGAGCATCCAGGCGATCATGGCGGTGGTGGTGGTCTTGCCGTGCGTGCCCGCCACCGCGATCCCGATCTTGTCTTCCATGAGACGACCGAGGAAGTCCGCGCGCTTGTAGACCGGGATGCCGCGCGTTCGCGCCTCGCGGACCTCGGGGTTGTCATCCGCGACTGCGGACGAGCGCACCACCCAGTCCGCGCCCGCGATGTTTTGGGCGTTGTGGCCGACGTAGACGGTTGCGCCGTCCGCTTGTAACTTCTCGGCAAACGGAGACAGGACGCGGTCCGAGCCAGAGACGGTGGCTCCCATCTCCAGCAGGACGCGCGCGATGGCGGATAATCCTGTCCCGCCAATGCCGATGAAGTGGACGTGAGTCATATTAGCCTTTAGCGGTTATACGTAAACAACGAGGATGAAGATTAGCACGATGATGACTGCAAAGTAAATACCCGGCGAACCCAGCAGATGCGGCGGCATGTATTCGAGCATGGCGGCAATGGTTCTTTGTACGGCGGCGTTGTTCTCCACCGACTGGTAAAAGCCGCCCGGATAGTTTGCCGCGGCCCAGTACGACCAGAAGGT
>JAYRVQ010000012.1:0-2994 GCA_041918465.1 Anaerolineales bacterium | reverse complement strand
TTACAGACTCCCGTCTTCGTGCTCTCCGACCTCGATATGGGTATGAACCAATGGATGAGCAAGCCGTTTGAGTATCCCAACACGCCGATGGATCGCGGCAAAATTCTGCGCGAAGAGGATATTGAAGCGCTCAAGGGCAACTGGGGCAGATATCTTGACCGGGATGGAGACGGCATCCCCTACCGCACCCTGCCCGGCAATAAGCATCCCATGTCGGCCTACTTCACGCGCGGCACAGGTCACGATGAATACGCCCGCTACTCTGAAGAAGCGCCCGTCTTTGAGCGGGTACTGGCTCGCCTGAAGAAAAAACATGAGACCGCGAAAAAATACGTCCCCGCGCCGATCGTCCGCGAGACGCGCGGCGCAGAGGTGGGCATCCTCGCCTTCGGGTCAACGGAATCCGCCATCGAGGAGGCTCGCGCCCAATTGGCGGAAGCAAGCCTCAAGTCCAGCATGATGCGGGTGCGTGCTCTTCCGTTCACAAAGGAAGTGGACAAGTTCCTCAAAAAATACAAGCAGGTTATCGTTGTCGAAATGAATCGCGACGGTCAGATGTATCAACTGTTGTGCATGGAATATCCCGCGCTGGCGCCCAAACTGCGTTCGGTGGCCTATCAGGACGGCCTGCCCGCCTCGGCCAAATGGGTACGCGAGGGTATTTTGAAATTTGCGAAACCTGCCGGGAAAAAGAAAGCCGCCCCGACGAAGAAGAAAGTCGTTGTGAAAAAAATCGAGAAAACCGTTGCCAAGAAGGGAGCGAAGAAATGACCCAGACACTTCCCATGGCTGGACCCGCCGCTCAAGTGAACGCGATCGGCCTGAGCCGCAAAGACTACTCGGGCAATCCCAGCACGCTGTGCCAGGGTTGCGGACATAATTCCATTTCCAGCCAGATCGTGGCCGCCTGCTACGAGATGAATCTCATCCCTGAAGAGGTGGTGAAGTTCAGCGGCATTGGCTGTTCGAGCAAATCGCCCACCTACTTCCTCAACCGCTCCTTCGGCTTCAACGGCCTGCATGGACGTATGCCCTCGGTTGCCACGGGCGCGCTGTTTGCCGATGCATCCCTGCATGGCATTGGCGTCTCCGGCGACGGCGATTCAGCTAGCATCGGCATGGGCCAGTTCAAGCATATCGTCCGCCGCAACGTGGATATGGTGTACATCGTCGAGAACAACGGTGTTTACGGCCTGACCAAAGGCCAATTCTCCGCGACCGCTGAAGTGGGACTCGAACTCAAAAAGCAGGGCATCAATCAGTACATGCCGATCGATATCTGCATGGAAGCCATCGCTTCGAATGCTACTTTCGTAGCGCGCTCGTTCGCAGGCGATCCCAAACAGGTGAAAGAACTGCTTAAGGCCGCGCTGGCTCACAATGGCATCGCCGTGCTCGATATCATCAGCCCGTGCGTCACCTTCAACAACCAGGACAATGCCTACCACTCCTATTCGTGGGGCAAGGATCACGAAGCGCCCCTGCACGAACTGTCCTTCATCCCCGCGCGCGACGAGATCGTGGTGGAGGATATTGAACCGGGCGACACCCGCGAAGTGGAATTGCACGATGGCTCGACCGTCATGCTGAAAAAACTGGAGAAGGATTACAATCCCACCCACCGCTGGGAAGCGCTGAAAATGCTGGAGGAAGCCCAGCGTGAGAACTGGCTGGTAACGGGACTGATCTACGTGGAACCGCAGAAGCCGAGTTTCACCGATACCTTCGGACTCGTGGATGCCCCTCTCAACCGCCTCACCGAAGCGGACCTGAGACCTGCTCCCGAGACGATAGCCAAGGTGAACGCCCTGATGTTCTAGGCTGGTTGCCGGTAATTGGCAAGCAGTAATAGCCCGTCGAGAAATTGGCGGGCTTTCTTGTTGGGTTAGGATTCTCGACTCAACCAATCGCTAATGAAATGGATTCAGTGTAATCGCAAGAAATGGGCTGGAAATGATCTTTATATTATGGCTACACGCAAAACCGATTCCGTTATAATTCACCCTATGAACCAGATCGAAAACGAACTCATCTTTGAATTTATACGCTCCAGCGGGCCGGGCGGACAGAATGTGAACAAAGTTGCCACCGCCGTTCAGTTGCGCTTCGATATCATCCGTTCCTCTTCCCTGCGGGAGGATGTCAAAACGCGGCTGACGAAATTGGCTGGGAAACGCGTCACCGCAGACGGAGTGCTGGTCATCGAAGCGAAGAAGTATCGCTCACAGGAGCAAAATCGCTTCGACGCGCTGGAAAGATTCCGCGAGTTGGTGAGAAAAGCCAAAGAGAAACCCAGGCCGCGCCAAAAGACCAGGCCGACACTGGCTTCAAAAGAAGAACGACTGAAATCAAAAAAGCGACGCGGGGAAATCAAGCGGAGGAGACAGTCGCCAGTTGAATAATCCCGCCCTGCGCCATCACGGACAAGGCGGGATTATTATCTGCAACAATCAGCCAAGTTGAATGAGATACGCGCCAACGCCGATGCAGGCCAGTCCGAGGAACGCCCACTGGATACCCGCGCTCAAGTCCTTGAACGCTTTGAGTAGTTCCGCAAACTGCTTGAGCACTTCAGCGATATCCTTCAAGTCAATGGCGCGATTCTGGGGAATATCTTTGACCGAATATTTCTTGATCTGCTCCAGCAAGGCCATAACCAATCCCGCGAGAAACGCGATCACCCCAATAACGATCAGGATCCATCCGATAACGTTCATTCAACATCTCCTTTCTGAGTGTGCGAATGCAACAGAACAAAACTCTCTGACTTAATTATATTACCCCTGTCAAGCCATTCAAGGTTGTCACGGTATAATCTCCGCCCATGCAAAAGCACTCACTCGCCGGTCTATTTGCTGGCCTCACCGCCGCTTCCATTTGGGGCGGAATGTACGTGGTCAGCAAAGTGGTGCTGGAAGTAATCCCGCCATTCGCGTTGTTGGCAACCCGGCTTATGCTAGGCGTTACAGCGCTGGGCATAATCATCGCGGCGCG
>JAYRVQ010000011.1:0-3265 GCA_041918465.1 Anaerolineales bacterium | reverse complement strand
GTCCCGTGATCATCGGGATGAAGTCCACGAGCAAGCCCGCGAAGACCAGCGACATGAAGCCCCACGAGTTGGCGTGGATGTGCGCTTCGAGCGGGACTTTGATGTAGAGGGCTTCGCTCCAGTTGAGCCAGAGCCCCGTGCCGATGATGATGCCGACGAGCAAATAGAAAATGCCCGTGATGTAAAACTTGAGCGAGGCGGGCGCGTCGCCGCCGCGCACGTTCCAGAGTTGGATGAGGAGTAGGGTCGCGGCGATGAAGATGAGCGTCCCGCCCGCGAAGATCATCGGGTGGTTGACGCCCGCCATGCCCGCGATCAGCGCGACGAGACCCGCGTTGAGAGTCAGCCAGATGTCCCAGCGGAAGGCGGGTTTGGCTTTCTTCGCAAGCGAGGCGACGAGGATGGGCAGGAGTCCGAACACGACCTGCGAGATGATGCCGAGCGTGATGAAGTGGACGCGTACCCAGCGCAACGCGGGAAACGCGCTGGCGAGGTTGAGGCTGACGAGCGAAGCGTCCGCCGCGGCGAGGAGGGCAACCAACGCGTACAACAATGTAGTGAGAAGATAAGGGATTGGCATTTTATTTTCCTTTTGTGATTTTGTGTTTACGGCATCAAGCCTGACGCACCCAATCGGTCATGAATATCCTGGAACGCGTCTGCCTGTGTTTGTGAGATGACGGTTTCGTCCACCAACGCCGCAAGGATTGCCGCTTCGCGCTCGGTGGCATCCTCGCCGCTGTTCATGATTTCGGGATGTTCCGTTCGATACTTCTCCACCGCATCGTGGACGAGTTGGAAGAGGTCCGCTTCCTCCTGTGTGACGACTTCCTGCTTCACCGCTTCCGCCAGAATTTCTGCCTGACGCGCTGCCTGCACTTCGGGATCGTACGCTTCGCCGCCCATACCGACGGCTGGACTCACCGTCCCCGAGCCGAGCGCACGCATATAGTTGACCATGTCCCAGCGCGCCTGTTCATCCAGCACTTTCCATGCGGGCATGGTCGTGGCAAATGGAACGCCTCCCTCACTGATACGCCAGAACAGATAATCGTCTGCCATCATCTGGCTGGTGTGAGCAACTGGCGCGGGAGCAGGATCGAGCGCGGTGCCAGCGGGACCATCGCCCATGCCACCATCGCCATGACAACTTGCGCAATTCGTGGCATAAAGCGCCGCGCCGCGTTCAAGCGAAGCGGCATCCGCAGGGATCGGGTTGGTCAGACCCGCATATTCCGCAGGGATTTTGGCGTGGTGGCGCGTCATCATGCCGTCATTCTTCGTTCCCATGCCTGAATCTGGTTCGTTACCTTGTGCGCCGCAAGCGGTCAGGAACAAGGTTATGAATGCAAGCAACAGTGTCTTCTTCATCTGGGCGGTTTTTCCTTTGTTAAGTTATTTTCCGTACCACATGCGCGACAGTAAATTATCCTTGAGCGCCAGTTGATGATAGAACGCCGCACCGACGTGCAACAGGATGAGCAGGAACAACACAGGCGCGATAAAACCGTGCAACATCCGCGCCGCGAAGTCGTAAAAATCCGCAGGCAGAGGCGCCCCCGATCCGCCGAAGACAACAGGAGCAAGCCCCGCTTGCATCGAAAGCGAGAGTCCGCTGACCGCCATCAGTAAAACCAAAGCATACAACGCGTAATGAACGACTTTTCCGATCCAATCCAGCAAGGCGTTGCCAGTGGACGCGTGAGCAGGCTTGGGCAGGCGCATCCGCATCACAAAGCGAAAGACGATGACAACCAGCGTAAGGAGACCCACGCCCATGTGCAAAGCCAATGGCGTGAGTTTCTCCGCGTCATTGGGCAGGCGGCTCATGGATTTGCCGACGATGAACATGGCAAAGACCAGAAGGACAACCAGCCAATGCAATGCGACCTGCAACGGGTGGTAACGTTTGGGTGATGTTCGCTCCATGTTATTTCTCTCCTTTCGAGCCGAGAAAAACCACGCGCGTTTTTGCATTCATGCCGCGCCTGGCTCCGCTGGGCGCGATCACCGTCACACCGGGTTTGATGGCAAAGGCTTCATCGTCCACGGTCATCAGCCCTTCGCCTTCGAGAAAGTGGTACATCGCCGCTTCGCCAGGGTGGACGGGGATTTGCTGTCCCGCCTCCAGCCCGACAACCAATGCTTTAAATTGCGGCGTATCGAGCATGAACTGCGGTTTTGGACCGTCTGCGGCGAAGACCGCTTTGGATTTTGTATCTGCAAAATAGATATCGGACATATCGTCTCCTTTTGGATATGCTCGACTTTATCCTTTTCCCCCGCCTCCCGTCCCGACTTTTGTCGGGTTTCTGCCCTCAATCTTTATCCACCCCCAAGCATTGCCCGCTCCGCCAATCCTGCACGATCCAAAATGCGGATGTGCTGTTTATCCACCTCGATCAACCCCGCCTTCGTCAATTCGCGGATGACGCGGCTCAACACGTCGGGGACGGTGCCAAGATGTGCTGCCATTTCCGTTTGCGTAGTCCAGCGGCGGCGTTCAATCACCTCCCCTTCGGCTTGCTCCAGTAGCAGTTTGGCAAACCGTTCCTCCACCGTCCGCAGGGACAGGTCCGCTGTCAGCGTCACAAGACCGATGAAACGGTCAGCCATGCTTTCCATGATCTGTAACGCCGTGCGCGGATGTGCCAACAACACCTCCTCCAGCGCCTGGCGTGGAAGCAGCCAGATTCCCGATTCTTCCAAGGCAATCGCGGTGGCGGGATTTGCACGTTTGGCAAACACACCAATTTCGTTGAAGATGTCACCCGCATCCAAAAATCGCAGAACTTGTTCGCGTCCATCGGGCGAAGTCTTCAAAATTTTCAACGAGCCATATTGCAGGTAATACAAATTGGTCTCTGTATCCCCCTCCCAAAACACTACAGCATCGGGTGCGAAAACCTTCCACACGGCGCTCTTCGACAGCGTGACGAGGGTCTCGTGATCCAGCCCGCGCAGGAATTCGAATTTTTGCAAACGTTTGAGGAGAGAGTCGGAAGTAATAGGGAGATTGCTCATACGGGTAGTTTACACGCTTCCTGGCATAAACGCAAAAGGATGAACACAGGAAAACCACGGCGGTTCCGCGACGGTTCAATATGCCGCTTACTCGAAACCGAATGTTATAATGGAGAAGGTTTATCCAAAATACATCCAGGCTCATTACGCGATGTTTCACCGTCTCCAGGTTCAACTCACCGTTTTGTTCACAGCGTTCGTCCTGCTCGTGGTTGTTTCTGTCGGTCTCACGTTTTGGGGC
>JAYRVQ010000010.1:0-1786 GCA_041918465.1 Anaerolineales bacterium | reverse complement strand
TCCTCGGCTCGGACGAGTGTACGAGAAAGCACATCGCAACCGTCTTTGAAAGATGTTTTCAACGGGACTCGGTCATATGCCACATAAGGATGGATGACGCGGATATCGCGGTCGAAGCCCGAACCGCGCAGGGTCGGACCGACGGGGCTGTAGTCGCGCGTCACGTTGGGTTCCAGCCGTCCGGTATTGGCGGTGCGCTGGACGATGTTTGGCGTATCCAGCAACATGGCAACCAGCACGTTGACTTCTTCGCGGATTTCCTTGCACATTTGCAGAATCTGAACGCGCGTTTCCTTGAGAATGTCGCGGCGCACACCGCCGATCAGGTTCATGCCGTAGGTCTTGCGCGTGCCTGTCAGCAGTTCGGCCATCTTCATGGATTTTTCGCGCACACGGAAGAATTGCATGAAGCCCGTGTCGAAGCCAACGAAGTGGCAGGCCAGCCCCAAGTTCAGCAGGTGGCTGTGGAGACGTTCCACTTCCAGCAAAATCGTGCGGATGTAATCGGCGCGGGCGGGAACTTCAATTCCTAGCGCGCGCTCGATGGAGGTCGCGTACGCGACGTTGTGCGCGTACCCGCAGATGCCGCAGATGCGGTCAGCGAGGAACGGCACCTGATCGTAGGTCATGCGCGTCTCGGCCAATTTCTCCATGCCGCGGTGTACGTAAAAGAGTCGGTAGTCCGCGTCAACGATGTGCTCGCCGTCCACAAAGAGTCGAAAATGGCCTGGCTCATCGGAGGTCATGTGCAGTGGCCCAAGCGGGATCTGCACAATGCCATCCCCCTCCACGTTGATGAACTCGTAGTTCTCCTTCTCGGTGGTCGGCTCGGGACGATAGCGGTAATCCATCGTGTCCTTGCGCAGCGGATACAAGTCCGCAGGCCAATCGTCGGGGAGGACGAGGCGGCGTTCGTCGGGCAGACCGATGGGCTGGATGCCGAACATGTCGCGGATCTCGCGCTCGTACCAGATCGCGGCGGGGACGCGCGGCGCGACCGACGGGAACTCGGGGTTGAGCGGCGGGACGAGGGCGCGGACAACCATGTAGCAGTTCTCCACGCCCTCGGCTTTTTCCGCGTCATTTCCCTCCACCGAGAGAACGTAGTACAGCGCGAAATGTCCGTTGAGCGGACGCTCGTCATTGGCCGCGACGACAGACAGCCAGCCGCCGTGGTTGTAGTACAGCGACTCCACCACGGAGGGCATGGTATTCAGGTCGACGGTGATCGTCACCTGATCGGGCGCCTGCCAGGATTCCTCCTGCACGGCCAGCCCGAACTGGTTTCGGATCGCGGCCACGTATTTCTTTCCGATTCTTGGTTTGTCCATTGTTGATAACATAATTCTCCTGAGAGGGTGCGTCGCACCAAACTAAATGGGATTCTCCTCGGGGTGGACGAATCCTGTTTAAGTGGATTCGTCTCAGGGTTAAGTGCGACGCACTCGCGCACGTTCAAGGTACAAGCATTCTCGTAAAATTGATCAACCCATCCGCGTTGGCAACAGCGGGCTGACCCGCCAGGGCGATGTTCGTGGCTTGGTTCAATAACGTCTCCAACTGCGGCGGGATGAAGATACCGAGCAGGACGATGAGCAGTCCCAGCACGGCCAGCGGAGCCAAGCCCCAGATTTTCACTTCACCCTTGTCCATCCCTTCGGGCATGTCGCCGAAGACGGTGGAACTGAGCACTTTCATAAAGGCGGCGAAGATGACAGCCAGCGCCAGCAGGATGAAGACCATCAGCCAGATGTGTCCGTTCTGGAAACCTGCGCTGATGATGGTG
>JAYRVQ010000009.1:0-1558 GCA_041918465.1 Anaerolineales bacterium | reverse complement strand
GAGATAGGAGTTAGGAGACGAATGCGTCTCATCATCAGTAATCCGTTCTCCATCATTGGTCTTCTGTCCTCGGTCTACGGTCCTCGCGAAGCGCAATACCAACGCTACTGGCAACATCACTGCCATCACCACCGCGTTGATTTTGCTGGCCGCGGCCATGCCGAGGAAGAGACCGAAGAGGAGGGAGTGCCAGAAGAGGGCGACGCGAACAAAATGCAAAACGTAAAACGTAAAACCCGAGCGAGGTTCAGCCGCGGTGTACGTTTCATCGGTCAGAGTCGGTTTGTCGTACGCGATGCGCACGGCGAAATACAATGCCGCGTACATGAACGGATTCATGAACAGGTCAACGACAAAATAATGCGACTGCTGAATCTGCATCACCGCCAGCGCGGAGAAGGCCGCGGCGAGCAGGGCGGTCTTTCGGTTGTAGAGACGCGCCACGATGAAATATAAAATCAGGATGGTGAACAGGTCAGCCAGCACGGAGAATTGACGGCCAAAGAATTTCATCGGGCCCGTGCCGATTTGGTTCGCCAGTTCGGCAAACCATTCCCCTTTCCCCATTAGGAATTTCTGGATTTCCGGAATTGCTTCATACGTGACGCGCACCAGCGTCAGCGGCAGATTGCCGTATACATAAAACCCTGCGCCGCGATTATTCGGGTTGAGCGTGGACGTGGCGGTATTGAAATACTCTGAGAGATTCATCCAACGCTGGCGTTCGGGCGGACAAACATCGATCGAGACGCCCTCATCCATGCAGGCGTGAGCGCGCAGGTTTTCCGTCACGCCGGTGATGAACAACTCATCGGGATGCTGGTGGTGTCCCTCGCCCCAGTCCACGCCAGAGACGCGTAAATAGGCCGCCAACGCGAGCACGGCGAGGATGAGAATGTCATAGATCCAGGAACGTTTCTCTTGATTTCGATTCATAAAAATCCACTGCCCTGAGTGCTTCGCGATCGAAGGGCAGGCACTCGGAACAACGCTTGTTTTAGAGGCTTGTCCTTCGACTGCACCGCCGAATTACACGGCGGCTCCGCTCAGGACGGCGATACTTTTATTGCGCGGGCACGAAGTATACCCAGAAACTCTGCCACCACGGGTCTGATTCATGCAGGCTTAATTCGCCCTGAGGATACAGTTTTTGCAAAATCTCCAACGTGGCAACATCATCGAAGTCCGCGGCCCGGGGGCTGGCCTTGAAGATGAACAACTTGGGCGCGGGCAATTGTAACGTATCCGCCAATTCCTCGCGCGGCAGGCCGAGGTCGCGGGTCGGGAATCCCGCCCACAGCCCCGGCAGGCGCGTGTCCACCCACTGCTCGTAGGGGACGATCCAGACGCGGTCGGGCTGTCCAAACTCGCGGATGACCGCGCCCATCTCCGAAGTCCGCCAGACGACGCGCTGATACTGCTCGTCGTATTGACGGAAGACCAGATCGAAATTTTGCGATGAAGACGCGGCGAACAGGATGCAGACAACTCCCGCGCTGACGAGTCCCTGCCCGCTGCGATTCAACCCGACCGAGAGGCTGGTGAGCAGGCCATCCAG
>JAYRVQ010000008.1:0-4152 GCA_041918465.1 Anaerolineales bacterium | reverse complement strand
GGTTGTATTACCCCGAAAAAGGGATGGGCTTCCGTATTGAGGACACGCTCTGGGTTCGTCCCGATGGAAAAATGGAAATCCTCGCCGATTACCCGTACGACTTTGTCTTGCCGATGAAAAAATGGAAGAAAAACTAGTCACCTGACAGTTTCAGAAAACGGGACGCGGAGAACGCGGACGGGCACGGAAAACGCGGAGAAAGAGCATTTTTTGTTGTAAATTTCAAGAAATCCGCGTTCATCAGCGTAAATCCGTGTTTTCCGCGTGCTATTCCCAAAGTGTCGGGTGGCTAGGAAGAAAAATTGAGTTGACAATTGACCGCCTGACTTGAGTGACTGCCACAGGCGGTCAATATTTCATCGCAAGTAAATCAGTTCGAGGCGCTAACAAATTTTACGGCAAACATGAATACGACCATCTTAAGCGTGTTGCTGGGAATTGCTGGAATGTTTGGCTGGGGACTGTACGACTTTTTGGGCGGAGTCTTCGCAAAGCAGATTGGCCCTTTCAAGTCTTTGTTTTGGTCACAACTGGCTGGCTTGGGTTCTATTTGTCTGCTCGCCTTTGTTTTTGCGCCAATTCTCAAAATCTCTGGTCTTGCGATCCTTTTGATTGCCGTTGCGGCAGTTTTGTACTCCGCTGGTTATCTGTTTTTCTTCAAAGGACTTGAGATCGGCAATGTCTCCATCGTTGCCGCGGCCATGAATCTTTGGGCTGTGTTCACCATGCTGTTTGCTTTTTTATTCATGGGGCAACGGCTTTCTGGAATCCAAACCTTGGGCGTAATGCTGATCCTTGCTGGCGTGACAATCGCGTCCCTGAATTGGAACGACTTAACAAATCAAAGGTTTCAACTTTCAGTTGGCGTAAAAGAAACGGTGGTTGGCGCTTTCTTCTTCGGCGTTTTTTGGAATGTGAGCGAGGTTGTTTCAGAAGAGATCGGATGGCTATTCACCACTCTGTCTGTAAAATTTGGGATCATCTTATTCTTGTTGATTTTCTCTCTTTTCGTAAAACGGGAGATCAATCTTGCGGGAGCCGCTGCAAATACAAAAACCATGCTTGTCATTATGGGCATTGTCGAAGCAGGGGCCGTGGCCGCCGTCAATTATGGATTGACGATTGGCGACGCAATCCTGATCACGCCCATCGCCTCTGCCCTGTCCATAGTGACCATAGCGCTGGCTGTTGTTTTCCTGAAAGATAAAATCACCAAATTTCAAGGTCTTGGAATTATCATGGCAATTATCGGTATAATCACCACTGCCCTCTAAAACTGCTCACTGATCACCGAAAACTGATGACTGACTTAAAACCCGCTCGTCTCCTCGCCCTTGAAACCTCCTGTGACGAAACCGCCGCGGCCGTCATTGAAAACGGACGCGCCCTTGTCTCGTCCGTGGTCGCCTCACAGATGGAACTCCACGCCCGCTACGGCGGCGTCTATCCCGAAGTGGCTTCACGCCAGCATGTGCTGTCCATCGTTCCCGTTGTCGAACAGGCGCTGGCCGAGGCGCACATCACCCTCGCGGATGTGGACGCGATTGCAGTCACGCGCGGGCCCGGGCTGGCTGGATCGCTCGTCGTTGGCATGAACGCGGCCAAAGGTCTCGCGCTCGGCGCGGGGATTCCGCTTGTCGGCGTGAATCACCTCGAAGGCCACATCTACTCCTCGTGGGTCTACGACGCGGGCGAGACTCCGCCTCCCGAACCGCAATTTCCACTGCTCGCGTTACTCGTCTCAGGTGGACATACTGAACTAAACCTGATGACCGACCACCTGACCTACAAGCGCCTCGGTTCCACTCTGGACGATGCGGCTGGTGAGGCCTTCGACAAGGTTGCGCGGCTGTTGGGACTCGCGTACCCCGGAGGCCCATCCATCCAGAAAGCCGCGGAGGACGGCGACCCGAACCGATTCAAATTCCCGCGCTCCCGCCTCGAGGGGACGTGGGACTTCTCCTTTAGCGGGGTCAAAACCGCGGTCCTGTATGAGACGAAGAAAATCGAAAAGTCGGGTAGGCCGCTTCCCGTCCCCGACTTGGCCGCCAGTTTCCAGGCCGCCGCCGTGGATGTTCTCGTCAGCAAGACACTGGCCGCGGCGCGTGAGTTTGGCGCGAAAGAGATTTTGGTGGCGGGCGGTGTCTCTGCCAATCGCACATTGAGACAGGCTTTCAAATCGCAGACGGAATTCCCCGTTAATATCCCGCGTCTCTCGCTCTGCACCGATAACGCCGCGATGATCGGCGCGGCGGGCTACTTCCGCTACGCGCTGGGACACGTCAGCGCAATGGACTTGGATGTTCAACCCAATTGGCCGCTGTCGTAACGGATAAGAACTATCCTTCAAAAAACAAACAAGCCCGATGATGCAAACGCCATCGGGCTTGTTGTTTGGTGAGTTGGGTCAGGCGTTTGCGGGCTGTGGGGCGGTCCGCAGGATCAACCATCCCACCGCGCCAGCGATCAACGAAGCCATCAAAATCCCGACCTTTGCAATGACGAGGTTTTCCGATTCGCCGAAAGCCAGCCCGGCGATAAACAGGGACATGGTGAAGCCAATGCCTGCCAGCCAGCTTGCGCCGTAGATATGCCGCCAACTGACGCCAGTGGGAAGATCAGCAATTCTCAATTTTGTTGCCAGCCAGACGAACAGGGTGATTCCAATTTGCTTGCCGAAAATCAACCCCGCCGCGATTCCCAGGCTGACCGGGTGGGTGGCCGCCGCGGCAAACCCTCCGCCGAGGGAGACTCCAGCGTTTGCCAGCGCAAATATCGGCATGATGAAAAACGCCACCCAGGGATGCAGGCCATGTTCCAACCGTTGCAGGGGAGGTTGGATGTGCTCCACTGCATTTTCCAATGCCTGCAACGCGGCCTGCTGGGACTCGGATGAAACGGCCTGTTCAGGCTGGCAATTTTTCTCGAAATCACTCAGGACCGAGCGGCTGAATGTGACAAACTCACGTCCGTCAATGCGGGCTTTGGAGGGGATCGTCATTGCCAGCAATACGCCCGCGATCGTGGCGTGAACGCCTGATTTGAGGAAAGCCAGCCAAAGTCCAATTCCCAGAATGGCGTAAACCAGCGGGCTACGGACTCCCAGCCGATTGACGATCAGCAGGAGAACGATAATCCCTGCTGCGATTACCAGGTTTGCCCAAGCAATTTCCGCCGTGTAAAACAGCGCGATCACCAGCACCGCGCCCAGATCGTCCACGATGGCGAGGGCGGTCAGGAAAATTTTGAGGGAAAGCGGCGCGCGCTTCCCGAGCAGGGCGAGAACGCCCAAAGCGAAGGCGATGTCGGTTGCCATCGGAATCCCCCATCCCGACGCGCCTGAACCGTTGGTGTTGAACAGCGCATAGATCAGCGCGGGGAGGAGCATCCCGCCGAGCGCGGCCATAATGGGCAGGGTCGCTTGTCGCAGGCTGGCGAGTTCTCCTGTCTGGACTTCGCGCTTGATTTCCAATCCAACCACGAAAAAGAAGACTGCCATTAATCCATCGTTGATCCACAGGATTAATGCTTTGGACAGGGTGAAACTGCCAAACCCGAAAGTGAGTTTGGTGTGCCACAAGTTGTTGTATGAATCTACCAGCGGTGAATTGGCCCATGCCAGCGCAAGGATGGTGCAGGCAAGAAGGATGATTCCGCTCGAGGCCTCCTGGCGCAGGAACTCTTGAAAGGGATACAAAAGACGTTCGACGGGCGTCGGCTTTGCTTTTGGTTTTTTAGATGCTTTCGATGCCATCAGGAACCTCCTGTGTTGTTTTTCAAATATCCGATTACCATCTTCATTGCCGCCTCCGCCGATTGTTCCTTGTTCTCCCGCCGATCTCCCTGCCAACAAAAGACCTCGGCGCGTTCGAAATCGGGCGCGACCAGCCCAATCCACGTGGTGCCGACAGGTTTGTCGGGGGAGCCGCCTCCCGGTCCCGCGATGCCGCTCACACTGACGGCGATGTCCGCGCCGAGGGCTTTCCGCGCCCCGCGCGCCATCTCCAGCACCACCTCGCGGCTGACCGCGCCGAATTGATCGAGCGTATCCCACGAAACGCCGAGGCTCGCAGCTTTTGCCTCGTAGGCGTAAGTCACGAATCCGCCGATGAAATATTCGGAGGAGCCGGGTACGTCTGTGATCCTGTCAGC
>JAYRVQ010000007.1:0-11304 GCA_041918465.1 Anaerolineales bacterium | reverse complement strand
CCCAAATGACCATGCGTTTCGACACCGCCGACAAACTCGCACAAATGGCTAAAGATGTTCAAGGCGAAGAACAAAAGAAAAAAGCCAACCGAAAGCCTCAGGAAAAGCTCGAATCAAAGCCAAAAAGAAAGACAGCCTGATATCTGCTTTCCCCTAGCGGACGCCTCCCCCGTCCGCTTTTTTATTGGCTATAATCGCAACAACTTATCCCCAATGGAGATTCTCATGCGTTCCAAATTACGGATTGTCCTGCTCGTTCTACTGGCTGTGTTGCTGGCCATGTACTTATGGCCTGTGCCGCGCGTCCCATTTGATGAAACCTACAGCAAAGTGGATTCGGACATTGTCGCATCGTTGCAGAATTTTCGCGCCGCGCATCCGCCGAAGGTGATTGAGGTTGATGGGGTGGATTGGGAGTATGTTTCCTTTGGCGAGAACGAGAAGACGATCCTGTTTTTACACGGCATGACGGGCGCGTACGACATCTGGTGGCGGGTGATGGATGAGTTGCAGATGGAGTACCGCGTCATTTCGGTGACCTATCCTGCGGTGGATTCGCTGGATGAAATGTCCGCGGGCGCGCTGGCGATTCTGGACGCGGAGGGCGTGGACAAGGCCAACATTGTGGGTACATCGCTTGGCGGATATTTCGCGCAATATCTGGTTGCGAATCATCCCGACCGAATCTCGCACGCCGTGTTTTCGAACACATTTCCACCGAACGATTTGATCAAAGAGAAAAACGGGACGATTGGAGCACTGATTCCCTTCTTGCCCGAATGGCTGGTGATTGACGTTCTGCGCGGCAGTTTTGTTGAAAGTATTTATCCCGCATCGGGCAATGACGAGTTGACGTTGGCCTTCCTGCTGGAACTCAGTTACGGACGCGTGTCGCGCGCGCAGGTGGCGGGACGCTATCGCTGTGTGGTCGAGAAATTCGACGCGCCAAATCCTGACGCGCTGGGTATCCCGGTTATGATCATCGAAGCGGATAATGATCCGCTGGTGGAAGCAATTCTGCGCGAACAGTTGAAGGAGACATATCCCTCGGCAGTAGTGCATACCATGTCGGGCGTGGGACATTTTCCATACTTGAAATTTCCTGAGGAATATGCCCAGTTCCTGCGCGAATTTTTTGCAATCGCGCAGTGAAAGACTCATCCGTGACAGTCACTTTCAAGGTGACTGTCACATGGTTACGCGGGCGAGGCGGGTTCGGGCCAGTAGCAAGGCAGTGGAGGAAATCAGGTTCGCAAGGTAAAATCTGGTGACTTCGCACTTCATTTGGAGAATTCGATGCAATCGAAATCATCTTCGTATATCAACGGGTTTGACTGGGTGCGCGCCTTCATGTCCGTCGCGGTCGTAACGTGGCACCTGCATACGTTTGGTAAATCCATCCTGTACACAGAAAAATTTGAGCGTTTCCACATCAACCTACCGGATCTGCTCAATTTTCATCTTGTACCAGTCTCGGTCCCGGCCTTTCTGTTAATTTCCTGCTACTTTGTTGCTCGCAATCAGACGGACTGGCCGCATCTGCGTCATCGTCTCTGGCGGCTGGCTTTGCTGGTCATTTTCTGGACGGTGATGCTCTCTGTTTGGATGGGTGGCTATGGCGAATTGAAAAAGATGATTCCAGAATCGCCTCTTGACCTGCTTCTGAAAATTTTGAGCGCCAACGGCGAATACTATTACTTCTTTGTCTCGTTGATATTTTGTCTGCTGGCGGCCTTTATCTTCACCCGCCTGTCCACGCTTTGGAATTGGATCGCGCTCACACTGTCTCTTGTGATTATGTTCTTTCTGCCGCAGATCGTCATGTCCAATTACCAGACGATTTTGATCTCTTACTGGAACCCGCTCAATTTCCTTCCCTACCCGTTCGCGGCAATTCTGATCTATCGGTATCAGGATTATTTCCTGGCAAACGGTCGAAGCCTGCTTCTTTCTGTCCTTGGATTACTGGCAGTTGGGACGATTTTTGCCTGGTATGAATGGACTCACTACATTCAAGCCGTATTCCTCGCGGAAGGATTGGCATTCCCGCTTCTCATGCGCGTCTCGCACGTCTTCCTCGGCGCGGCCATCGTTGCCCTCGCACTTTGGCCGTGGCGCGTCCCGCCCGCCTTCATCCGCTTCATGTCAAAACATAGTTTGGCGGTGTTCGTCCTGCATGCATTCTTCCGCCCGATCGTTTTACAGAACACACCCGCCCTCGGATTTCCCGACGCGGTCATGCGTCTGCTCCAACTCATCGCGGTGATTCTGCTTTGTTATCTGACATCCCTCGTGATAACCGCCTTCATCAAGGATGACCTTATCCGCTGACCGCGGACGCATCCCTCCTGGACTTTTGGCTGTTTCCGTTTCACAGGCCGCGCCGTCGCTGATGGCGCGGCCTGTCCATACCTTTGGGGGAGATGGAATTAAGAAAAAATCGGACAATAATCAGTATAATAATTATGTCTTACATCACTGTAAGCCAATGCCAAGAGGAGAATCCCCAATGAAAGCGAAAATCTTGTATCTGACAGCGGTAATCGCGCTGATACTGTCTGCTTGCGCTCCCAAGCCACTTTCCACACAAGCGCCTGTCTCCGAGCCGCCAGCCGCCACAGAACC
Organism: Anaerolineales bacterium; assembly: GCA_041918465.1. GTDB lineage: Bacteria > Chloroflexota > Anaerolineae > Anaerolineales > Villigracilaceae > Denitrolinea. The sequence continues at coordinate 8,679 of JAYRVQ010000007.1, read as the reverse complement.
ATCCACTGCCACCGAACCTCCCGCCGCGCTTGCCACCGCGACCGAGGCGTCAACCGTCGCGGAAGCCACACCGACCCTGGCCGCAATTGACTTGGGCGGGCCAGTCATGGAAGTCGGCGCGACCTATCTCTATGTGGACGGCAGTACCCTGGTGGCGGTCCCCGGAGGCGAGTTCATCATGGGTTATGGCAATGACGATAACCTCGAACACAAAGTCACCCTCGGCGATTTCTGGATCTATCGCGACGAAGTGACCAACAGCCAGTATGCCTTGTGTGTGTTGCTTGGAAAATGCAGTCTCCCCGACACAAATATCAACGTGAACTACGGGAAAAATTTACGCCGCAACGATCCAGCGACAGGCGTCAACTGGGACCAGGCACAGGCTTATTGTGAGTTCGTCAACGGCCGTCTGCCCACAGAGGCCGAATGGGAAAAGACCGCTCGCGGCCCCGATGGAAATGTCTACCCGTGGGGCGATGCCGCCGTCAGTTGTGATTTGGCAAACATTGGCCGCTGTAACAACGAGACAAAGGAAGTGAACGATTATCCGGAAGGCGCGTCATACTATGGCGCGGGCAACATGACGGGGAATGTCTTCGAGTGGGTGGCAGACTGGTATGAAGCGCAGTACTATCGCGTCTCGCCCGCCGAGAATCCGCTTGGACCAGAATCTGGCGTTTATCGTTCGGTGCGTTCCACTGCCTTCCGTTCGGACTTCTTCCTGGGTGAGGCGGCGCGTCGCTTCCGTGAGATTCCTGTCAAAGCGCGCGACGATCTGGGATTCCGCTGTGTAGTGGAGAACCCCGCCCAGTTCGCACCCTGGTGTCAGACCGTAGCCATTGTCAATCCGAACCAAAGCGGTGGCGGCCCGATAAGTGACAGTGTCCCCGTTCCGGATTGTCCGAACATTGGAATCACTACGGGCGGATTCTGTAACAAGAATTTTGACCCGCCTGTGGAAGGCGCCTACCTCGATTTCAGCGCGGATCCCCTGCCAGCCAGCGCGATTGTCTCGGTTCCCGCCGGGTGCGCGTTGGATGGTGGGACGGGTGATCCCACCGATTATTTCTGCTCCGGCGTTGGCGGTGAAGGATCGGCCTCCATTCAGGCAGTTTGTACCGTGCCGCCTCCTGCGGTTCCCGCGGGTTGTGCGCCGGGGTATACGCAAAATGGTAATATCTGCGAATTTACCGGCGGCGCGGTTGGTGGCGTGCCTGTTAATACCTGCCTGCCCGGAGTCAATTACGATCCCACCACCCAATGTTGTCAGGCCATTCCCGGCGGAACAGATTCCTACACCCTCTGTCCGTCTGACGCGCCATACTATGTTGGCGGGATGTGTGTGCCCTGGCCAATCGAGGATGTAGTTTTGCAGTCCGTTTCCGTTGGATTTGGTTCGTGCGGCACCACCGATGGCGGTGACGATTGTCAACTCAATGCTACTATTTGTCGTGGTATTCAAGGCCAGTGCTTTAATCCGCAAACCTGTACATGTTATCCAAGACCTACTAATGGATGTCCGTAACGCCAGCCTGTTTCCATTCCCCGCCCGTACTTGTACGAGGCGGGTTTTTTTTATTAATGCAATCTAAGAACGTCCCTCGCGCATGAAGGTATAATTCTCGCTGCGGTAAAAAGGATTTCCTTCCTGCCGCAGGAGTGATGAATGAAAATACTGCAAGCCTTGCTCGGGTTTGGAATGGCGCTGACATTTCTCCTGACAGCCTGCGCGCCGACCGCGACTCCCGAATTGCCTACAGCCACACTGATTCCTGTCGTGACGGAAACAACCGTCCCGACGCTTGAACCGGTCGCTCTCAGCGGGCCAGCCGCTGGAAGTGTCATGTCCTGGATGGACGGCAGTTCGCTGGTCTATATCCCCGCCGGGCAGTTCACCATGGGCGCCGACGGTGTGGATAATCCCAGTCACGCGGTCAGTCTCTCATCCTATTGGATTTCACGCACGAAAATAACCAATCGCATGTATGCCTTGTGTGTGGGCGTGGGCGTGTGCTCGCCGCCTGCTTCCATCTCTGGCGCGCCGGTTTACAGTAATCCTGTCTATGGGGATCACCCTGTGGTGGGCGCGACCTGGGAACAAGCCAACGCCTATTGTGGTTGGATCGGCGGACGCCTGCCGACCGAAGCCGAGTGGGAAAAAGCCGCCCGCGGTCCCGGCGGACAAACCTATCCCTGGGGCAATGAAAACCCAACTTGTGACCTGCTCAATTTCAGTGGCTGTGTCGGCTCCACCAGCAGTGTCATCGCGTACCCGGAGAGCGCCAGCCCCTACCTCACGTTGGATATGGCTGGCAACGCCTTTGAGTGGACGTTCGACTGGTACGACGCCTCGTACTATGCCACCTCGCCCATTCAGGATCCGCCCGGAGCCGAAAGCGGGATTTACCGCGTCATTCGCGGCAGTGGGTTTGAAAGCGACATCACGCAGTTGTCTCCCGCCATTCGCCGACCCGCCAACCCAACCTATACCAGTCACGATCTCGGGTTCCGTTGTGTAGTCCAGCAACCCATCAATTTCCCGGCTTATTGTCAGGCCAGTCCCTATCTGCCGATTTCTGAAATTCCAACTCCCATCACTGAGACCTGTCAGGCTCCGGTGGCACAGCGACTTGGCCCTTCCTGCAAAAACAAGATTCCATCCAACACCATCATCCTGCCGCTTGGCGTCACGTACAGGATTCGAACCGAGGGGTATCAATGCACGGATACCATCGTGGCCGGCATGTTGCAGGTGACTTGTACCGGACCCGATGCCACCAGCGGCACGCTCGAAGTTTGCAACACCACCTGCGTGGACCAGCCGACTCCCACCTTCTCACAGAGCGCGGTTTGTGACCCCGGCTATTCATTCGACCCTGCCACCCGTCAGTGTGTCTACACTCCTCTTGCGGGTCAAGCCGGACCTCAGGGCTGTCCGCCGGGTTACGCGCTCGATTCTACGGGACAGGTTTGCCGCCCGACCCTCGGCCTCGACAACCAGTGTCCGTCCGGGCAATACTACGACACGCTGTTCGCGGGATGCGTCCCCGCCAACGGACAGGCCAACTGCAACTTGTACGGACTTAATAATCCTTCGCTGACCTCCAGTTGTTATCCGGGTTGTCCGGCAGGCTTTGCCTTCAACGAGGCCTCGCAGTGCTGTCAGGCGCCTGCCATCGGCCTATATCCCGATTGCCAGCCCGGTCTTGCATATAACCCGTCTCTGGGTGCGTGCGCGCCGCGCGTGGAGTTGTCCACCAGCACGGAAGGATGCACCTTCGTCTCTGTTGATATGTTACAGTGCGCCCCGCTTTTCAACTGCGGTCAGTTCACAACAGAAACCAGTTGCATTAATAACAAGTCCAATGGTTGCGCATGGAACGAGAAAACCAATGCCTGTGAGAATGTGAAGTAAGATTCCGTTTCAAGACGAGCCCGTCCATTTTGGTGGACGGGCTCTTGTTTTTAATTTTCGGGCTATAATCATTTCAGGAATTTCCATTTTTGATGCTTGAGGAGGAATGAACGTATGAAACGGAGTTGTTACCTGGGACCGGTTTTCATTCTCGCCTTCCTGCTGGCAGGTTGTGTTACCGTCTTTGTGCCAGTGGATACACCCACGCCCCCGCCCACGACCATTGTCCTGCCGACGCTTCCACCGCCGACTCAGACTCTCGTCTCCTCGCCAACCTCGGTCCAGTTCGCGCCGCTTTGCAGTGTGGATCCGCTCGCGTCAGCGTGCAAGCCTCCCACAGTTTCGACGCTCAGCAAATCCTGTATCAAAAAGGTCCCTTATTCGTTGGTGGCCCTGCCGCCCGGTTCCACTTTTGAAGTGATCGATCCCGGCATGACCTGCAAGGATGAAGGTTTGCGCGGAGGACAACAACAAATCAGTTGTACTGGCCAGCAGTTGTTTTCCTATGAACTGAAAGTCTGTGACTCCTCCTGCTATGCCGCGCATTTGGAGGCGGATACTACTCAATGTCAGGAAGGATACGGTTACAGTTCCGCGGCCGGATGTTGCTGGCCGACTTCCGCTTTGGAAGCCGGATGTGTCATATACAAAGTGGATATTGGCGCTTGTAACTAAAGAACTGAAAAATCGAAATAAAAAAGGCGGCTGGAATTCTCCAGCCGCCTTGATCGTTAACTTGTGTTTAGAACAGGCCGAGTACCTTGCCAGTCTCAAGGTCGAGATCGACATCATAGAAAACGGGACGCGTCGGAAGTCCGGGCATCGTGCGCATTGTGCCGAGTAGGGGATATAAGAATCCCGCTCCCACGCTCGCGCGAATGTCGCTAATGGTGACGCGGAAGCCGCGCGGCGCACCCTTGACCGCCGCCTGGTCTGTGAAGGAGAGGTGAGTCTTGGCCATGCACAGGGGCAGGTCGCCAAAACCGAGTTTGGTGAACTGTTCGATCTTGGCTTCGGCTTCGGGTGTGTAATCCACGCCGTCGGCGCGGTAGATCTCACGTGCAATGGTTTCGATCTTTTCCTTGACGGAGATATTCAGCGGATAGAGGAACTTGAAATTGCTGGGCTTCTCGCAGGCTTTGATGACCGCTTCGGCGAGTGCGATGGCGCCCTTGCCGCCTTCCATCCAATGACGCGATTCAACCGCCTCCATTGCACCCGCTTCAAGCGCAGCCTTGCGAACCATTTCCACTTCGGCGGGGGTATCGTTGGCAAAGGAGTTGACCGCTACGACCACGTTGACGCCGAACTTAAGGGCGTTCTCGATGTGCTGAACCATGTTGGGCAAGCCCTTCTGGAGCAGTTCGAGGTTCTCGTCGGTGTATTCGGGGGCAAGTGGTTTTCCGGCAACGACTTTCGGTCCGCCGCCGTGCATCTTGAGCGCGCGGATGGTCGCCACGAGGACAACCACGTGCGGGATCAGGCCCGAGTAGCGGCATTTGATGTCCATGAATTTTTCCATGCCGATATCGGCACCGAAGCCTGATTCGGTGATAACGTAATCCGCGAGTTTGAGCGCGATCTTGTCGGCGATGATGGAGCTGTTGCCGTGGGCGATGTTGGCGAACGGTCCCGCGTGAACGATGGCGGGAGTCCCTTCGAGGGTCTGCATCAGGTTCGGCTTGATGGCGTCCTTCATCAGGACGGTCAGCGCGCCAGCCACACCCAAATCCTCGGCGGTGACGGCTTCACCCTTGGTGTTGACGGCTACTACCATGCGGCCAAGGCGGTCGCGCATGTCGGCCAGATCGCTGGTCAGCGCCAGGATGGCCATGATCTCGGAAGCGACGCTAATGTCATAGCCGGAGCGATGCTCGTGACCAAGTTCATCCTTGCCGAGGCCGACCATGATCTCGCGCAGGAAGCGGTCGTTCACATCCACAACGCGGCGCCACTGCACGCCGTTCGGATCGATGTCGAGGCGGGCGAAGCGGGAGCGTTCTTCGGGCGTCAGTTCGTTCGGATCAATCTTGGTAATGCCGAGTTTCTTGAGACGGCGAAGCATGGATGGGGAGAACTTGCGTTCACCCTTTTTATTGGGCGGGCAAAGCGCATCAAACATCTTGCCATCGTCCGGGGTGTTTTTCTCGTGCATCATGCGGGCGTCCAGTGCCGCGGCGCACAGGTTATGCGCGGCAGTGATGGCGTGGATGTCGCCGGTCAGGTGCAGGTTGAAATCTTCCATCGGGATGATCTGGCTGTAGCCGCCGCCCGCCGCGCCGCCCTTGATGCCGAAGGTCGGGCCCTGCGAGGGCTGGCGGATAACGGTCATCACGCGCTTGCCGAGATGCGCGCCGAGCGCCTGTGAAACGCCTACGGTGGTGGTGGTCTTGCCTTCGCCGAGCGGGGTGGGGGTGATAGCGGTCACGTCGATATATTTGCCGGCCTTCTTCTTTGCAAGACGGTTGAGGATTTCGAGTTTGATCTTGGCCTTGTACGGACCGAAGAGTTCAAGTTCGCTCTCTTTGATTCCCAGTTCCTTTGCAATCTCAAGAATGGGTTTCAGTTTGCCAGCCTGTGCGATCTCGATGTCCGAGGGCACGGGCTTCAGCAATTTGAGTTTGGTGGGCTTGTAGGGGAATTTCGGGGCGGCTTTTTTAGCCACAACTTTCTTCTTAACAACTTTCTTTACGGGCTTTTTTGCTTTCGAGGTTGCCATGTTAGGGTCTCCTTGCTTTGGTTGAACGGGCTGATTTCCTCAATGTTAACGAAAAATTTCACAAAGCGCAATGGATTTCCGTCACTGATTTGTCACCTACGCCAGCAATTCTGTCCCAACCCGTTCCCCAGCCAGCGCGCGGGCCAGATTTCCCGCTTCCTCGGCGGAAAATATCTGCGCTGTCAGTCCGGGGACATCGCGAATCAAGTCGAACATCTGCCCGACTTTGGCCGCCATCCCACCGGTGACATCCACACTGGCGGACGCGCCGATCCCTGCTCGCATCGTTTCATAGGACTGGAAGTTGATCCCGTCTATCAGCCGGGTTCTGGTTGGAAAATCCTCCCAGACCCCTGCCTCCAGTCCCGCCAGCAAAATCCGTTGTGGACGGAGTTCCCGTGCCAGGTGGGCGAACAGGTTTTCGGTCGAAAGGATCGTACCGCCGCGCGCCTCATCGAAGACGACATCCCCGTAGATGACGGGGAGCAGACCCGCGTCCAGCGCGGCGCGGAGCGGAGTCAGATCCCAACGCGCCACACGCACTTCGCGCGATGTCACCGCCGAGACGGGGGCCAGCGCCACAGACGGGATTCCCGCTGCGCGCAATGCCTCCATCACAAAGCGGTTCAACTGTGAAGCTTGAAACCAAACCTCGGCGAAGCCTTTCCAGTAACCCCCCTCCATCTCCCCCCATTTTCTTTGAAAATGGGGGGAGTGCCCCGAAGGGGCGAGGGGGGTGGGAGTCCCATCCCGCGTCCCATACTCTTTTGCCGCCGCGTGACCAAAGGAGCCGGAACCATGTCCCAGAACGAGATGCAGGCCCTCGGTTCGGGATGAAGCGATTTCATCCGCCAATGCGGCCAGTTTATCCAACCGTGGTGTGTAGGGTTTATCCTTGTCGGTGATGAGCGATCCGCCCAATTTTAGGAAGACGAGTTCAGTCATGAGTTGACTTTAGCATACGCGGGAATGACCGTCAAGCGTGCTATAATTTTAATATGGCCTTTTTGACCGGGACAAACCTGCTCAGCCTGCTTCTTGTTGTTGTGGCTTTTTTCTTTGTGACCGCGGGCGTGCGCGCCTTGCGGTTGGGACGCAGGACGATCTATTTTCGCCATCGCCGCCAGCGCGTGCTGGCAGGCTGGTGGATGACCGGCGCGGGACTCCTGCTGGCGCTGGTTGCCGCGCTGATGTTCCGCCCGAAGAATCCACTTTTTGTCCCCGCGCCGCTTTCTCCCACACCTATCGCGAAAATATCCATTGTGGCTGTGACGCCGAGCCAAACTTCGACCCCGTCGCCGCGTCCGAGCCGCGCGGTGACCAGTACTGCTACTTCCACGGCCACGCCGCATTTGCCCCTCTCCCTCGAAATCATGGTGATCAGTTCTGTCACGCCTCAGGCCTCCGCCTCCATCACTGATATCCGCTTCTCCGAAGCATTGGATGATGTCTATCCGATCGGCAATCGTTTTGAGTGGGGCAATCCTCTTGCCCGCATGTACGCCAGTTACGTTTATTCACACATGACTTATGGCGCACAGTTCACTGTGCTCTGGTTCCGCAACGGGGAACTGGTCGCCTTCGAAAGTGGACCATGGCAGGCCGGTGGGCATGGCCGCGCCAATTCGAAATGGGAACCCGCGCCGCACGAATGGCATTCCGGCCAATATGAAGTGCAATTTTTTGTTGGGACGGAATGGAAAGCCACCGGAATTTTTACGGTGACTGGGGAGCCGCTCGCCCCGACATTTACTCCCACTCTCACCTTCACATTCACCCCGAGTCCCACATGGACCTCGACCCTGATCCCGTCAAATACACCAACCCCCACTGTAAACCTGTCCGCCACCCCCACAAAATGATATTTGCCAAGGTGCTATAATCATCTTATGGATATTCGTGCTGGCATCATCGCGATCGCTTTGTTCCTTGGTTTGGGCGCTCTGCTGGTTGCCCGCAGTGGACTGCGTACTCTCCAGTCTGCCCGCAAGTTGACCTTTTACCGAATACGCCAGTCGCGCATTTCTGCCGCGTGGTGGATGTTCGCTGGTGCGTTATTGTTGACCGTTCTTGCCATTCTGCTTCCCACGGTTGGGACATCCATCGCATTTTATTATTTTCCTCCCTCACCAACTGTCGCGCCCACGCTCACTCCCTCTGTAGTCCCTACCATTACCCTGTCTCCCACCATTACGTTGACGCCCACCATCACTGACACACCGCTTGTGTCTGATACGCCCACAGGCACGCCCACTCCATTTCTTCCGTTGGTGGTGGAAGCGCAGTTTATCAGTGTGATCACGCCCAATCCCGAAGCGGTCATCAGCCCGTTGACGTTTGCCACGTCCGTTAAAGGCGGCTTGCCAGAATCACCCTCCACGTTATTCCGCAATCCGATCCCAAGAGTCTACGCCTCTTTTTCCTACGACAATATGACTCCCGGCGCGCAGTGGAGCGCGGTCTGGTATCGTAATGGCGAGTACATATTCCATGAAAGTTATCCCTGGGATGGAGCCACGGGCGGCTATTATTACAGCGAATG
>JAYRVQ010000006.1:0-3714 GCA_041918465.1 Anaerolineales bacterium | reverse complement strand
GTGCGCGGCGTCGGCTATGTGATGCGCGAGAATCCTTGATCGCCAGTTTGACCACAAAATTGAATCGTGTCTCTTCGTAACCGTCTGACGCTGTTGAATATTGTTTTGCTTGGGGGGCTTTTTATCTTCTTTGGCGTGTTGGCCTATGCGGTCGTCACCGTGATGTTGTACAACCAGATCGACAGTTCCCTCGAGAGAACTGCCAAACAAGTCATAACTCAGGTGCGCAGGAACGAAGAGGGCGGTCTCGCGCGGCTTGACACCTCCAATTTTAAATTGACATCCAATATACTTATTCAGGTATGGGATGGAAAACAAGCGGTGGGCAATTCCCCCGTTCTGGGAGATGTGAATGAGCCAATGGATCAGGTGGGCGCCAAATCCACGATCCCCATTTATCGGGATGTCACAGTTGAAGACGGGATTCACTTGCGCATATTAAGTGTGCCGCTGGTTTCCGAAAGGCGTTTTGTCGGCGTGATTCAGGTTGCCGCCAACCTGGACATAGTAGATTCGGCGCGTCGCATCCTGTTATCTGCGCTTTTGTTCGCCTCCGTATTGGGTGTGGCGATTGCCGCGCTTGCTTCGCAGGTCTCTGTGAAACAATTCCTGTCCCCGCTCGAAACCATCACGAGCGCGGCAGACCAGATCAACCGCGCCGATGATCTCTCTCGCCGCGTCCCCTACGATGGCGCGCCCGAGGATGAGATCGGCCAGCTTGTGGACGCCATCAACCAGACCTTCGAGCGCCTCGAAGTCCTCTTCACTTCCCAGCAACGCTTCATTGCGGATGTGAGTCACGAACTCCGCACCCCGCTCACGGTCATCAAAGGCAATGTGGACTTGATGCGCCGGACGAAAAGTTTCGACGCCGAATCGTTGGACAGTATCGACCAGGAGGCCGGACGCCTCACCCGCCTCGTTACGGACCTGTTACTGCTCGCGAAAGCCGAGGCAGGTTCCCTCCCGCTGACGAAATCCACGGTCGAGTTGGACACGCTCCTGATGGAAGTATTCTCTGAAATGCGAATCCTGGCGGCAAACAAAGTGCAGGTCAAACTTATAGAGATCGATCAGTTACGCGTAAATGGCGACCGTGACCGCTTAAAACAGGTTTTCTTGAATTTGATCGCCAATGCAATCCAATACACGCCTTTTGGCGGCGAGGTGTTCCTCAACCTGAGCAGGTCGGCTGAGTATGCAAAATTGATCGTACGCGATACCGGTCCCGGCATCCCTGCTGAAGACCTGCCCTATATTTTCGAGCGCTTTTATCGCGCGGAAAAATCCCGCACGCGTTCGGGCGTAGCGGGATTTGGATTGGGTCTATCCATTGCTCACTGGATCGTGGAACAGCACGGGGGAAAAATCGAGGTCAGTTCGCGCGAAGGTAAGGGGACTACATTCGCCATTTGGCTCCCGCTAATCTCATAGTTTTGTGGCTGGTTATATTTGGGATTAGGGTAGGCCAATGTTCTCGTGTGCCTGTCTGCAAAGGCTCACGCCGTATTTGAGATACCACTCGTTCAACATATTGCTGGTTGTTAATCCTGCCAGCGCATCCGCGTAGATCGGTCCCCCGTAAAAGACATAACGATTTGTTTCGGCAGGCCAGCCTGATTCGCCGCGGCTGATAACACCGATTCCACCGTTGTAGCCAGCCAGCGCCAGGCGCGGATCTCCTCCCGCGCGCTCAAGGGACTTGGCGAGGTAAGACAGTCCGCGGCGGGCGTTGGTGTCGGGATCGAAAGGTGAATCGGTGGCGGCAAAGTGGAAGGGCATTACCTGGAAAAGTCCAATCGCACCAGAGCGGGAGAGGGCGCGCGAGTACCCGCAGGACTCGATTTGCATGACGGTCGCGGCCAGGTTGGGATCGAGACCAAATTCCGCAGACCAGGCGATTAGACGCGATCCCCAATATTGCACTTCGGGTGTGAAGATGGAGGAGAGATTTGTCTGCGCGTAGCCAGAATTGAGGAGGGGTGAGTCGGGCAGGGAAGATTGCGCGATTGAAAACGAAATCGGGGACGCGCTGACCGTTACAAAGGGGCTGTAGGCGAATAATGCCAGTAATCCACTGACGAGCAGGACAGCCAGCGGTGGTAATAACATGCCAGACGAACAACCGCTTCCCTGTTGAGAAGCGGTTGTCCAGGATTCGGGGTCAGAGTCAACGCGAGGACGGGGCATGGGTTTTTAACGGTAGGGACACGGGGCGGAGGTTGAGGCTGAAAAACGGGATACAGGTCCGCGTCCCGAAAGAGGCGAGGGAGAGGTTTTATTGCTCGCGCTGGCGGTTTTGGGAGTCAAATCCGAGCGAGTGATAGGTCGGCTCGGGCTTGGTTGAGGAGAAACTGGCCTGTCCCATCGGTTTGGGCGCGGGGCGTCCAAGGCTGGAAGCCGGGCGGAGCACCGAAGACGAGGAAGGAGTGCTGGGCTGGTAGGGACGCGAGGTGTATCCGCTGGCGGTGGAGAAGAGGCGGTCACCTGCAAGCGAGAAGGTGCCGATGATGAGGACGCGGATGAGCCAGATCATGACCGCCACAAAAATGGGGATGACTTTGGTGAGGGTGGCACTACTGACGACTGCGCCCGCGGCCGCGCTGGAGTGGTTGACGATGGCGACGGAGACGCCCCACCAGGTGAGGCTGGCGTTGAAGGCCGCGGCCAGGAGCCACGCGCCAAAGAGATACCAGACCTCGGTGGGTTCGTCGCGGCCCTGTTCGGGGGTGAAGATGCGGGCGATACCTGCAAAGTCGATGCCGCAAAAGGCCACGGCAAGAATGGATGCCCAGCGCATGCCCGCAAATTCAAGAGTGCCAAGCACGTCGAGCAGGGCAAATTGGGTGGTGCTGAAATTGAAGATCTCGAAGGCGAGCAGGGCGCCGATGATCATTGCGCCCCAGGCCGCGCCGCGGTTGAAGCCGCGTCCACGGCTGAGACTGCGCCAAAGGGCGCCAATTCCATCACCGGCTTTGTATTTCGAGTATGAAGTGTTCATCTCAACCTCCTTTGGTGGGTGAACTTGGGGGGATTGTAGAACAAGTGTTCTAAATTGTCAAGTTAAAAATAGACTTTTTTTGCCACAGATTTCACGGATTTTCACAGATAAAATAATATTTTTGCCGTATAATCGATTCATCCTCGCGGTGGGATTCCTCATATGCCAGAACAACGTGCACTCAAAGTTTTTCTCTGCCACGCCAAGGCGGACAAACCAGCGGCGCGGAATTTGTATCGCTATTTGCGTTCCAAGGGGATGGATCCCTGGCTGGACGAGGAGAAACTCCTGCCTGGCCAGAATTGGCGATTGGAAATTCCAAAGGCATTGGATGAATCGGATGTCATTATCATCTGCCTGTCCAGGAATTCCGTGGACAAGGAAGGCTATGTTCAGAAAGAGATCAAATTTGCGCTGGATAAGGCGCTGGAGATGCCGGAGGGGAGGATTTTTCTGATCCCCGCCCGTTTGGAAGAATGTGAAGTTCCTGAAAGTCTGAAGAGTTACCATTGGGTGGACTTGTTTGAAAAGAATTGGGGACGCAAGTTAATGCAAAGCCTGAACTTGCGCGCCGCAAACCTGCCCGGCGTAAAACAGGCAAAGATTACCGACGAATCTTCGCCAAAACTTTCCAAACCCGAATCGGACAGGGTGAAAAAAGAAAAGCCAATTGAAAGACCGTTGCCACCGGCTGAATTAGTGGGCGACGGCTC
>JAYRVQ010000005.1:0-6775 GCA_041918465.1 Anaerolineales bacterium | reverse complement strand
CGCGCCGGAGATCGCGGCCACCGTCGCTCTGGACCCGCATATCGCGGTGAACGGGTCGACCAACTGGTACGCCCCCTGGTATCTGGACTGGCTCGGCCAGAACGGCCGCGTGTTGAAGCTACTCAATCCCGATCCGCGACGGCCGGGTTTCGAGCATGATCATCACGAGCTGATGGCCCTCGCCGCGCCGCGGCCGTTCTTGCTGATCGGCGGCAGCCAGTCGGAAGACCGCGGCGGCGATTCCGACGACCTGCAAAGCTGGGGCTACGTGAACAGGGCCAAGGAAGTGTACCAACTGCTGGGCGTGCCGGATCGCATCCAGTACGTCTCCACAGCCGACGGCCACAAGCCCAACGGACCTCACATCGATCTGGCCTGGCAGCAGTTCTTCGAGCGGTGGCTGAAGTAGGCGGAGGGCGCGGCTCTGCATATAATGAGTTGATGGCTCTCACCCGCGAGAAGTCCCAACTAATGAGTGCGTCGGAGATTGACCGCACTCTGGTCCGCCTGGCGCACGAAATCGGGATCGAGAATCTCGCCCAAATCCATGCCCGAGGAAAATGAAGGCCCTGCCGCGTCGAGCAACACAACACTGACACCTTCATCCGACTCGGCCTGGCGGAACGCGCCGAGCAGGTCGCGGCAAAGTTTAATGCTCAACGCATTCCGCTTTTCGGGACGGTTGATCGTGATTCGAAAGACGCGGTTTTCGTGGGAAGTGATCACAGACATAATTCATGTTCCTAAAAATCCCGCAACCGCCCTCGGGGATTGTAATTCTCAGCAGAATGAAATTTCGCCCAATTGCTTATCGCAACGGGCCAGTGCGTTCGTTGAACAAATCTATCAACACCTGCCCTAATTTTTCAGAGTCGTGCCACCACGGACGCTCCTCATCGAGCAGGTCTGCACAATAGGCCCGGGCGTCGGACATCGTCCGGTGATCGGCGCGCACCCACTCGGTCCCGGCAGGAAGCGGAATAGAATTGTTGTCGTTGCAGAGCACCACGTCAAACAAGTCCTCGCCGATATGTTCCTCCAGCGCGCGGACGTGATCATAGCAGGAATACTCGTCCGTTTCCCCCGTCTGTGTGGCGACATTGCAAACAAAAATCTTGATGGCGCGGCTGGACTGAATAGCCGAAAGCAGGTCGCGGACGAGCAGATTGGGCAGGAGGCTGGTGTAAAGACTGCCCGGGCCAATCACGATCAGATCCGCGTTCAGGATGGCTTTGAGCGCGGGAGGAAACGCGGGCGCGTTATTCGGTTCAAGCCAGACGCGGCGGACGCGTCCCGCGGCCTCGGGAATGTTGCTCTCCCCCTCCACGCGTATTTCGTTCACAACATCCGGCAGTTGAATATCCGCGATCAATTTCACGTTGTGAAGCGTGGACGGCAAAACGCGCCCACTCACCGAAAGCACACGTCCCGATTCGGCCACGGCCTCCTCGAAACTGCCCGTGATATCAGAGAGCGCGGTGATGAATAGATTCCCGAACGAATGACCGTCAAGGCCGGGTTCGCCGCTGAAGCGATACTGAAAGAGTTGCGTGAGCATGGCCTCGTCGTTGGAGAGCGCGGCGAGACAATTGCGGATGTCGCCCGGCGGGAGGATGCCGAGACTCTCGCGCAGGCGTCCGGACGATCCGCCATCGTCCGCCACGGTGACAACTGCCGTCAAATTGCGGGTGTAATTCTTGATCCCGCGCAATAGAGTCGCCAGTCCGTGCCCGCCGCCAATCGCGACCACGCGAGGGCCGCGCGAGCGGCGATTGTATTCCGCCAGTTGATCCACCACATTGCGCCCCGGCTGCACAAACGGACGCAGGAGGGCGCGATTCAATCCCCAGATTCCGAAAACGGTAACGCCCACCCCGATGCCCCCAAAGATCAACACACGGATAATGCGCGGCAGAAACCGCAAAGAAACATAAGAAAGAATATCGAGGAAAGTCTGATTGGTATATTCCGCGCGATAAAAATCGAGCAGGAGAATGGCAAGACCAACCCCCAAAAAGGTGATGCCTGCCAGCGTCACCAGCATCCAGCGTTTGATGCCCAACCCGGGCAGGAACCAATTGCGCAGGGTCTGCCAACCGGCCTTCGAAGATTTTTGGCCATTCATATGAAAGAATATAGCAGGGTTCGGGGAGGGAGTCAACGGGCTGGGTTATAATTGCACGCATGGGTTATGTTATTGCGATAGATATCGGCGGCACACGATTGCGGGCCGCCGCGTATGCGCCGAAAAGCCAGATGCCCGTTCAACTTGAACGTATCCAGAGTCATGCGCCGGGCGAAAAAGTCTTTGACCGGCTGGTAGCGCTGGTGCAATCCGTCTGGCCAACAGACGGAACAGTGGAGGCCATCGGCGTCTCTGCACCGGGGCCGCTCGACCCGCATAGCGGCGTGGTGATGACCACACCCAATATCAAGGAATGGCGGGAATTCCCCCTCACTGATAATCTGACCGACCGGTTCCGCCTGCCTGCCTTTTTGGGCAATGATGCCAACCTGGCCGGGCTGGCCGAGTGGAAATTTGGCGCGGGACGCGGCCACCATAACGTGCTCTATTTGACGGTCAGCACCGGCGTAGGCGGCGGCGTGATCATTGACGACCGCCTCTTGCAGGGACATCACGGGCTGGCCGCCGAATTGGGACATGTTACCGTGGCTGAGGGCGGTCCCATCTGCGGCTGTGGCTTTCGCGGTCACCTTGAATCTTTCTCCTCGGGGACAGGCATCGAGCGCTTTGTAGCCGATGAACTCGCCGCGGGAAAAAAATCCACGCTGACGGGGAAACCGTCTGCCAAGAAGATCGCCGAAGCCGCGCTCGCAGGAGACAGATTGGCGCGCAAAGCCTATGCGCGCGCGGGTGAGTGTCTTGGCATCGGAGTGGCAAATTATCTGCACATCTTCGATCCATCCATTGTGATACTCGGCGGCGGCGTTTCAATGAGCGGACCATTGCTGTTCGAGCCGTTCGAGGCCAGCCTGCGAAAGCACGTCTTCCATCCGCGCTATTTGGAAGGATTGGAAATCAAGCAGGCAGAGTTAGGCGATGATGGCGGACTTTTGGGTGCGCTGGCACTGGCGCGGTTGAAAGTTGAAGGAAGAGAGTAGAGAAAAGCAAGAAGTAGAGTTGTCATTCTGAGTGTTTTTGAAGAACGGAGGGGCAGGAAAAGGCAGGTTTATCGGAAGCAGGTTGAAGGTCAGGAAAGAAGCGGAGAATTTCATCCGCATAAAAAAATAACGAGTGTTGAACTTTGAAGGAGTTTTCCATGCAACCAATGAAATTACCCGGTCCAAAAGCACGCGCGTTGGTGAAGCGCGATTCCGCTGTCATCTCGCCATCGTATCCGCGCGGATATCCGTTCGCGATGGATCACGGCAAAGGCACCGAAGTATGGGACGTGGACGGTAACCGTTTTTTGGATTTCATGGCGGGCATCGCCGTGGCGTCGACGGGTCACGCGCATCCGAAAGTGGTGAAAGCGATTCAACAACAGGCCGAAAAGTTCATCCATATCTCGTCCGATTTTTATCACGAGGGTTGGATCAAACTGGCGGAGAAACTGGCGGAGATCGCGCCGTTCGATGATTACGGCGTCTCGTTCATGACCAACTCGGGAACCGAGGCTGTGGAGACCGCCATCAAACTGGCGCGCTATCACACGGGACGCAGTAACTTCATCGGCTTTACCGGCGCGTTCCACGGGCGGACAATGGGCGCGGTGACGTTCACAGCCAGCAAGCCGAAATATCACAAAGGTTTTTATCCGTTGATGAACGGAGTTTTGCATGCCCCATTCCCTGACCCATATCGTCCTGTGTTAGACCGCAAAAAGGGCGAAGACTACGGTGAGACGGTGGTGCGCTATATCCAGGAACAAATTTTGGATCACATCCTGCCGCCCGAAGAAGTGGCGGGCATTTTGGTCGAGCCGATCCAGGGCGAGGGCGGATACGTTGTCCCGCCGATGGGATTCTTCCCCGCTTTGCGCGAACTATGCGACAAGTACGAAATCCCGTTAATCGTGGATGAAGTCCAATCAGGGATGGGACGCACGGGCAAGTGGTGGGCCATCGAGCATTTTGACACCGAGCCAGACATCATCACCGCCGCGAAGGGAATCGCTTCGGGCATGCCGCTCGGCGCGTGCATCGCCCGCCGCGAGATCATGGACTGGGAAAAGGGTTCGCACGGTAACACCTTCGGCGGCAACCCCATCTCGTGCGCCGCGGCGCTGGCGACGATTGACCTGATCGAAAAGGAATACATGGACAACACTGCCGAGGTCGGGCAGTACACGCTCGACGCGCTGGCCGAGATCCAGGCGCGGCACCCGTCGATCGGCGACGTGCGCGGCATCGGCCTGATGATCGGCGTGGAATTCGTGACTGACCGCGAAACGAAGGAACCCGCTGAGAAGTTGCAAGACCGAATCGTTGACCTGGCCTTCGAGCGCGGCCTGCTCCTGCTGGGTTGCTCCAAAAGCGTCATCCGCATCGCCCCGCCGCTGTCCATTTCAAAGAAGGAAGTGGACGAGGGTTTGGCAATCTTTGAGGAAGCGGTTACGCTGGCAGAAAAGGAATTCAAACTGCGCAAGTAAGCGAAAGTGAAGATTAGGGGCGTAATCTGTAAACGATAAAGGCCTCTGAGACGCTAAATCTCATAGGCCTTTTGGTTCGCAGCGTGATTGGTTACGGCAGGAAGTGAAGAGAGTTGATGACCGCCTGATAGAGTTTTTCCAGCGGACTCGCGCCGTTCTGCGGATACCACGGCAGGAAGCCGAAGCGATACAGCCGGTCATTGTGGACGATATACACGAAGCGCGCCGAGTCTTGCGCGGGCAGGCCGTCCAGCAGGATGGCGGGTTTGCCGTCAATCGTCAGGTCGGTGCGGATGATCTCGAAGGCGCCGCCGAGGGCGGCAAGTTCGGCATCCACGATCTGCGCGACAGACTGGCCGCCCGCTTCGCTGAACTGTACATCCAGCCACGCCTCGCCGGGGATGTCGCCGGGGGTTGGGTTGGGATTCAGCGTCACCATCTGCCGGCCGTCCCAGGTAAATTCGGCGGGGTAAAGCAGGCAAAAACCTTTATCGGAATTCACCAGCAGTTTCAAGGCGTCCGTTTCGGGGGAGCATCCGTTTGACGGAGCAGAAACCGCCTCACCCGTCGGCAGGAAGCGGATCGAATCCACAACCGACTGGTAGAGTATTTCCAGCGGGCTGGCGCCATCCTGCGGGAACCACGGCTCGAAGGCGAGCAGGTACAAACGATCATTGCTGACGATGAAAACCAGACGATTGGAATCTTGCCCGGGCAAACCGTCCACAACGATGGCTGGCTGGCCGCCAATCGTGACTTCGGTGCGGGCGATCTCGAAGCCCTGGCCGATCTCCGCGATTCTCGCATCCGCAAGTTGCGCGGCGGACTGGCCTCCCGCCTCGCTGATGGATACCAGCAGCCACGCTTCGCCAGGAACATCGCCAGGAGCGCCAACAGGATTCAGCACAAGCATCCGTTGGCCGTCCCAGGTGAATTCAGCGGGATAGAGCAGACAGAAGCCATCCTCGGTGTTGACGAGCAACTTCATATCTGCCGTCACGGCGGGACAGGCATCCCCGCTTTGGGTTGGCGCCTCGGTAGGAACAATCGGCGCTTCGGTCGGTGTTTGTGTTGGGACGTCGGTCGCGGGCGAAGGCGTCGGCGCGCAGGCCGCGAGCAAAAGAATCAGGATTACAACGAACAGGGTCTTTTTGAACATGTGGGAATCTCCTCGGTGTTTTGGTTTATTGTAAACGAGGATGGGGAAGAGCTGGTTCCATTGCGGAATGAGGTGATTGCCCGTCGGGCTATTCGTACCAAGTCCGCCGAAGCGGACTCGATTCGCGCTAGCCGACTTCAGTCGGCTTCGTAAAATAGCGCAGGGATTCATCCCCGTGCGGGCACAACCGTTAACACACCTCCAACCCTCCTCCAACAAAACTCTCCGCCTTCAAGTCACTGCGAATGATAAAATGGGTGGGTAAACACGCAACACGCACCACCTATCCCGCATCCCGCAATTCATAATTCCTAATTCACAATTCCTAATTTCCCCCCATGCTCCCCGACTTCCGCGTCCGTCAACGAGACTACCTGCTCGAAATTGCCCGCCTGCTCACCGAGGAACTCGACCTCGACAAACTGCTCGCGCGCATCCTCAAGATTTCCATGGAAATGCTGGCGGGTCAGGCAGGCTTGATCGCCCTCAAAGAGACCGAGGGCTGGCGGGTCGCCACGGCGCACGGCATCCCGCCCGCGTTCCTCAGTTACCTCACACCCCTGCTGACCGAAGAAAAAGTGGCGGATCTGGACGTGGCTGAACTCAACCGCATGTTGAAAAACCTGACCTACACCGTCAGCATGGGTCTGCTCAATGGCACGGGCATCGCCCTCGTGGCGCACAGCCAGGTTATCGGCGTGATCTTCATCTTCCGCAGTTACCCCGACCTCTTCTCGGCCAACGACAAAGCCCTGCTCGGTTCGTTCGCGGGACAGGCCGCGATTGCCGTCCACAACGCGCGGCTCTACGGACAGGTCAACATCGAGAAACAGAGACTCGACGCGCTGTTAGACTCCGCCGCGGACGGGATCATGATCCTCAACGCGGACTTGACCATCGAGCGCGTCAACGACGCCTTCGAGCGCATCTTCGGTCGGACTCACGACCAGCTGGCTGGCGCTCCTCACGCGGACGTCATCCGCTGGGCGCGTGACCCGATCGG
>JAYRVQ010000004.1:0-7991 GCA_041918465.1 Anaerolineales bacterium | reverse complement strand
TGATCTGCGAAAAGCTGTCTTACGTTAAAGGTTGAAAAATTTACAGGAGAAACCAATGGAAATTCACCCCGCTGTCAGATCGTTGATCGAATCGGGTTGTCCCGCGCACCTTGTCACGATTAATCCCGATGGGAGTCCACAAGTGACCGTCGTCTGGATCGGTCTGGACGGTGACGAGATCGTCGCCGCACATCTGCCGAAAAACCGAAAAGTCAAAAACATTCTTCGCGATGGACGAGTGGCGATCTCGCTCGAAACTGACACGAAAAGCGCGCTGGGATTGACCGAATACGTTGTGATCTACGGCAATGCCCGCATCGAAGAGGGTGGTGCGCCCGAGTTGTTACAAAAACTGGCCGAGATTTATATTGGCCCTGGCGTCAAATTCCCGCCGATGGACAATCCGCCTCCAGGATACATCACCCGCGTCACGGTGGATCGGATCGAAGGCGTCGGCTCGTGGACGGGACGAGTGGTTTAATCGTCACGGATACAGATCACGGGCGATATCGTCCAGCCCCAATTCCAGCAACTTCTCTTTCGACGGCTTTCCCGTTGCTTTATCCCAGCCCCGCGCATCGTAATAGGCTTCGAGCATCTCCTCGAACGGGAGGACGTATCCCGCCGCACCGCCATTCGGAAGTGGCTCAAGCAATCCCTTCGGCAGTTTATCGTTGGCACGCGTCAGGCCGAGACGATTGTTGATGGCGCGTTTCAGGTTCCAGCCGCGCTCGCCAGATTTCATCATATCGTCAATCGTCCAATTCAAACCACAGGCTGGATTAATCAAATCCACCACCGTCTGCGGCGGAACGTTGGCGAAGATGCACATCACCAGCGCGTTGAAGACCGTCCGCCAGTTTTGATGGATGGCGACGTTGGCAGATTTTTCCGCGCCCGCCTGACGCTCGAAAAATTGCAAACCGATGGATTCGTCTGTCTGTCCCCACTCCACAAAGAAATAATCTGACTGGTTGTGGCACGCGCCGCGCGGACTGGTGGCGTACGCCAGCGCCATGCCAGAAACGCCGCGCGGGTCGTGATAGGCCACTTCCAGCCCATTGACCTGAATAGCTTCCTCCTCGGCATTGAAATGCTTTCCCAGGGCGCGCGAGCCGCGCGCCAGTAGTTCGCCAAATCCATCGCGATGCGCGGTCATGCGAAGCAATGTTGCAACCGTCTCCTCGTCGCTCCATTTCAGAATCATCCCGCCCGTATCTTTCTCGGAAATAATGCCGCGATCAAACAAATGCAACGCCAGGCCAATCGTATTGCCCGCGCTGATCGTATCCACACCAAGGCGGTCACAAATATCCATCAGCCGCACGATCGCGCCCAGATCGCGGATGAGCAGATTCGGACCGAGGCCGACGAGCGATTCATATTCTGGTCCTTTTTGTTTACCTGCGCCAACGTCCACCACGCGTCCGCAGGCGATCACGCATCCATGACAGGCGCTCGTCCCGCGCAAAATCGTCTCGGTCATCGTCGAGCCAGAGACTTTGTCCACATTATCAATTTCACCAAGTGTGTAATACATCTTCGGCATCGAGCCGAGATAATCGGCGTAATCCGTGACGCTCGACGTGCCAACCTCGTGCAACACGCGCGTTTGATTGTCGCTCTTCAACTGACGATTGGCCGCGGAGCGAATCGCGTTGTACCCATCCGCGTCGGCCAGCGGAATTTTCCCCTTTCCCTGCACGGCAATTGCTTTGAGATTTTTCGACGCCATCACCGCGCCGAGTCCCGTGCGGCCAGCCGTCCGTCCATGATCGCAGAAGATTCCAGCGAACAGGATTCCATTCTCCGCGGCGGGACCAACGCAGGCGACGCGCGTCCCCGCGACGCCCAACTCCTTTTTGATGGACTCCTGCGTCTGGTAGGTATCCTGCCCCCAAACATGCGCCGCATCGCGGACCTCAAGCCTGCCTCCGTTCAACCAGAGGTACACTGGCGCCGAGGCGCGTCCTGTGATCCACAAGCCATCGTAGCCCGCGAAACGCAGTTCGGGACCCCAAAAGCCTCCGCAGTTGGATTCCGCCCAAAGTCCAGTAAGAGGCGATTTTCCGCAGACGATGAAGCGTCCGACCGTCGGACCGAGAGTCCCGCTCAGGGGGCCATTCAGAAAGAGGAGCGGAGCGTCTGCAGAAAACGGATCGAGGTCCCGCGTGAGCGAGGAATACAGGAGGCGTGCCGCCAGCGACGCGCCTCCCAGAAAGTCCTGTTGCCATTCCTCAGGAATGGCATATTCACTTGTCTCGTTGGTGGTGAGGTTGATTTTTAGAATTGCCTGCAACATGGATGGCTAGAACGAGGCGACAGCCTCCTCCATTTCGGAATGGATGTCGAAAACGGTGTCCACGCCTGAAATTTTAAATGTCTCGGCGACACGGATGCTTGGGTTGAGCAATTTTAAACGGCTGGAACGCGGCGTCCAGCCCAGTTTTTCCTGGGGAAATTTCTTTAACAGGAACATGGAAATTTCATTCAAAGAACGGATGCCCGCACTGCTCATAAAGGGAACTTCCGTCAGATCGAGTAGCAGAAACCCCGCCCCGTCATCAACGGCAGTGCGCATGGCGTTCGTGAAATCCTGAAACGTGGACGAATCCACCGTTCCGCGTACACGGAGAACGGTCACCGGAACCCGTCCTTGAATTTGGGAAGTTGTGATTTCCATTTTCGTTTTATGCCTTATAATTCCACTATTACAGTTATTCGCCAATGAGATTTTGTGATTTTATCCTTTATGGAGAGAGAAGGCAAGTCCGCCCTTGATGTCTGCAAGTGCGGCTTCATTTCAGTGCCAAGATTTTTTGAACCTCTTGAAAGGAGGTGGTGACTAGTCCATTTCCTTGCACGTGAAAGACCTTCGACCAAAACAAAATGAGGAGACCAATCACCATGAAGAAACTGTTCATTGTATTCAGCCTGCTTGTCATCGCCTCGCTCGCTCTGACGGCTTGTGGGGGCTCCAAGGGCGGCGACCTGCTAGCCACCATCAAAGAGCGTGGCTACGTGGTCGCATCCACCGACCCGAACTACATGCCCCAGTCGGGCCTGAAGACAGACGGCAAGCGCCCGGCCGACACAAAGTGCCCATCTGACCTGCTGACCTACGCTGAAATGGAAGGCTATGATGTGGATGTGGCGCATGAAGTGGCAAATCAACTGGGCGTGGAAATCTGCTACGCCACCCCGGATTGGGACGTGGTCACCGCCGGCAGTTGGGCGGATAAATGGGACATGAGCGTCGGCTCGATGACCATCAAACCGCCGCGTCCTGACATCTTCCACTTCTCAACCCCCTACTATGCCCCCATGGGCGTTGTTGGCGTGCCAGCCGATTCCGCCCTGGCCTCTGTAGATGAATTGGCCGGAAAGGCTGTCTGTGTGGCGTCTGCGACCACCTATCTGGACTGGCTCAACAATGCGCTGGACTTAAGCCCCAGCGATATTTATGTACAGGCCCCCGCAGGCATCACGATCGTTGAACTTTCCACCGACCAGGAATGCCCCCAGGCGCTGGCCGCTGGCCGCACCGAATTTGTGGCCTATGTAACCTCCAGCACGGTTGTGGATGCGAACATTGCCGCGGGCCTGCCGGTCAAAAAGCTTGGTGATGCGCTCTTCCGCGAAAAGAACGCCATCGCCATTGACAAGGCATCCAGTTTCGACACAGCCGCCTTCGTCAAGGCTGTAGACGACGCGATCAAAGCCCTGCACGCCGATGGCACATTGAGCGCTCTCTCCATCCAATGGTTCGGCTCGGACCTGACACAGGATCTGGTCCAATAATCCGTAGTGTTACCATGCAGGGAAGCGGTATCATGCCGCTTCCCTGATTTTCTTACAGGATACGCCATGAAACTTTTTCGAACCAATCAGGATTCCGAACCAAAGTCTCAGGCAGAGTTGCTGTACGAGGTGCAACAACGCAAGGCGCTCCACTTTCGGGCAAACGTTGCGGCCTCGTGGGTCTTCATGCTCTTATTCCTCGTGGTTCTTTTTAGCGGGGACAACCTGGGTTTAAATGCGATTAAACTCGACAATGAATTCATCGCGGAGAATCTCGCATTTATTGCCAGCGGTATCGGCGTCACCATTTACATTTCCATTTTGTCCATTGCGCTGGCCATCCTGCTGGCCCTATTCGCCGCGCTGGGACGCCTGTCCACCTTCCCGCCTTTTTATGCGCTCAGCACATTTTACGTTTCCCTGATCCGCGGGACGCCGCTCTACCTGCAAATTTTCTTCTTCTTCCTCGCCCTGCCGCAACTCGGAATCGTTCTACCCGGACTTTGGGCTGGCGTGCTGGCCCTTGGCCTTAACTACGGCGCCTACATGAGCGAGACCTTCCGCGCCGGATTGAGTTCCGTGGGCAAGGGACAGCGTGAGGCCGCCATCGCCCTCGGCATGACCAACGGACAGATGATGCGCCGCATCGTCCTGCCACAGGCCCTGCGCTTCGCCATCCCACCCATGGGCAACGACTTCATCGCCATGACGAAGGACTCAGCGCTGGTCGCCGCGACGGGCTTTGTCCACGAGTTGATGTGGCGGGCCACCCGCGTTGGACGCGCCAACTTCCGTAACATGGAAGCGCTCATCATGGCGGCTTTCTTCTACTGGATCATGACCCTCCTCCTGACTGCCGTCCAGAGCCGCATCGAAGCCAATCTATCCAAAGGAGACCGCTGAGATGACTGCGCCCATCGTTAAAATCACAAATCTGAACAAATATTTTGGCCGCCTGCATGTGCTTAAAAATATTAACCTGGATGTCCAGCCGCGCGAAGTCGTCTGTGTTATTGGGCGCAGTGGATCAGGCAAAAGCACCATGTTGCGATGTATCAATTTTCTCGAGGAACCCTCCGAAGGCGAAATCGAAATCCACAGTCTGAAGATCCCCGCGGGCGGAAAAGGCAGGGACCACCAGAAGCTTGTCCACGAAGCGCGCCTGCTGACAGGCATGGTCTTCCAGGATTTCAATCTGTTCCCACACATGAGCATTCTCGAAAACGTGATGGAAGCTCCCGTTATCGTCAAAAGCATGGACAAAGTCAAGGCGCGCGAGATCGCCGAGATGAATCTTGCCCGCGTTGGCATGTCCTTCAAAAAGGATGAATATCCCAATCGCATCTCCGGCGGACAAAAACAGCGCGTCGCGATCGCGCGCGCTCTCGCAATGGAGCCCAAGGTCATGCTCTTTGACGAGCCGACTTCCGCGCTTGACCCCGAACTCATCGGCGAAGTACTGGAAGTGATGAAGGGGTTGGCAAAAGAGGGTACTACCATGCTGGTCGTCACACACGAGATGGGCTTTGCGCGTGACGTTGCCGACCGCATTATCGTCATGAACGAAGGCGAACTGATCGAGCAAGGCAAACCGGATGAAATCCTGAACCATCCAAAACACAAACAAACCCAGGCCCTGCTTGACCGGTACCGCACATCGGATTAAAGTGGAAAAATCGTCCAGCAAGAACTGCTGGACGATTTTCAAGTAGGAACCAGAGCGATTTACAGAATCTCGTTTGTGATCTCGCGTGCGCACCGCACAAAATCCAGCACAGTCGGCACCGAACGCATCATCACCGCCATATTCCCCTTCACCGACAATTTGCGCGTTAACATGGCCTGCATCGGATCGAGTTTCCCCGTCATAATGAGTTTGATATTATCGTAACTGGATGTGAGCACAAAAGCGGCATTCTTTTCGGCCACATCCTTGAGTTCAGACACGCCGCGGCACTTGCCATGCCATAAATCGAGATAGAAAATTTTCCGCTCCTTCAAATTCCCCTGCGGCTCGATCGCGACGATCATATCGCCCTCCCATTTTTTGGCAATGTCAGCATAACGTTCATCACTGTTGAGTTTGGCATCCAGTTCGTTCAGCCAGTCCGTCGAAGGAAAAATGGCGCTCATGGAATTCTCCTGATCGTTTTCACCAATTCTACCACCCGTAAAAGCCTGTTGTGCCAGCAGTTGAATTGCTGGCGCAATAGGGAAAGGCAAACATGACAGGCGCAGTCTATTTCAATCACGGAAAAGAAAGCGGTCCCTGGGGCGACAAGATCACGCGTCTCGCGGAGGTGGCGCGGGGACGCGGCTTCGAGGCGCAGAGTCTCGACTATCAGGGCGTGGGCGACGCGTCCGCGCGCGTCGACAAATTGCTCGCGTCGGACGCGCGGGCGGCGCATCCGCTCATTTTGGCGGGATCAAGCATGGGGTCGTACGTGGCGGCGGTCGCGTCCGCTTCACTCCGACCGAGGGGGCTGTTCCTGCTTGCCCCGGCATTCTACCTCCCCGACTTTGCCATCCAGGAACCCATCCCCCACGCAGACTTTGTCACGCTCGTCCACGGCTGGAACGATGAATTGATTCCCTTCAGCCATAGCATCCGTTATGCAGACAAATTCAAAGCCACCCTGCATCTCGTGGACAGCGACCACCGACTGAGCAGTCAACTCCCGCTGATCGCGTCGCTGTTCGACGCGTTCCTTGCGCAGTTGAGTTAAACGAAAATCCCCGCCTGTGCGGGGATTCGTGTGCGCTGGGAGGGACTTGAACCCTCACGCCTTGCGGCACATGGCCCTCAACCATGCCTGTCTGCCAATTCCAGCACCAGCGCAAGCCCATAACATTCTTCAGGGCAGGCCGTATTATAATCGGCTTGCCTTGCTTGTCAAGCGAAAATCCAGAAACCGACTTTCTCAATGAAATCTGGTTTCTAAAAAGGAGCCATCATGACCCGCATTGTTGTTGACGCCATGGGCAGTGACGATCATCCCCATCCCGATGTGGAAGGCGCGGTGTTGGCCGCCCGGGAGTACGGTGTGGAAATTATTCTGGTAGGCGACGAGGCCAAAATCAATCCGATATTGGCGGCGCAAAACACAACCCGCCTGAACGTCCGCGTTGTCCACGCGCCCGAGATGCTGACGATGGAGGACAAGGGTGAAGACCTGGCCTTCAAGGCGCGCCACAAAGACGCGAAAAACTCCATGGCGGTTGGCATAGACCTCGTCAAGCGCGGCGAAGCGGACGCTTTCGTCACCGCGGGAAACACGGGCGCGGGGATGGTTACGGCGCTGTTCCGCCTTGGGCGCATCCGTGGTGTGGAACGCCCGGGACTGGCTCCCATCTTCCCCACCGCCACGGGCACGTGTGTGGTGCTGGACATCGGCGCGAATCCCGATTGCGAGCCTGTCCATCTGTTCCAATTCGGGATCATGGGAAGCATCTATGCTGAAAAAGTGCGCGGCGTGAAAAATCCCAAGGTGGGACTGGTCTCGAATGGCGAGGAGGAAGGCAAAGGCAATCACCTCGTTAAAGAAGCGACGCCGCTATTCAAAAACTCCAAACTGAATTATTTCGGCAATGTGGAGGGAAAGGAAGTCATCGGCGGCAAAGTGGACGTGGCCGTGACGGACGGTTTCGTTGGCAACGTGATGCTCAAGACATCCGAGGCAGTTGCCAAATTGATCGTGGACAAAATCAAGGAGGCCATCAAAAGCGGAGGTCCACTAGCCATGCTGGGCGGACTGCTCGTCAAACCCGCACTCGGCAGGATCAAAAAACTGCTCGATCCCAGCGACCAGGGCGCGGCGCCTCTGCTCGGCGTGAACGGACTGGTCTTCATCGGACATGGCCGCTCGGACGCGGTCGCCATTAAGAACGCTGTCCGCGTGGCGAAACAGGCCGCGGAAGCGAACGTGCTCTCGGCTATGAAATCTGCCATCGAGGAAAGTCTCAAACAAAATAAAGCGTAAAACGTAAAACAAAATGAAAATCATCAAAAACGAAAAACTCATCAAGCGCAACGCCAAGATTGGACAATACTCCTCGCTTGCAGGATTGCTTCTGATCTTCAGTACCATCTTCTTTCTCTACCAGTTCACAAAATCGCCTGAATCAGTCACCCAGAACAACACATTCATAATTTGGGGCATCCTGATTCTTGGCATTGTTCTTTCGCAGGT
>JAYRVQ010000003.1:0-1960 GCA_041918465.1 Anaerolineales bacterium | reverse complement strand
GGGAATGTCCATCAGCGAGGATGCGGCCAACTGGACAGTGACCGCGGCCATTAGTCCAAGGGATGAAGCGTTTACTCCGTCGAGCAGGCTGGAGGCCCAAGTCGAGTTTCGAATCCTTGGGATGATTGGGTTCGAGATCGCAACGAAAACGAACGAGGGTAGGAAAATCCCGAGGGTGGCAAGCAGCGCTCCGCGCGTTCCGTCCAAAAGATAGCCGATGAAAGTGGCCGCGGTGAAAAGCGGACCAGGCGTGACCTGTCCGATGACGACCGCGTCGAGGAGTTGCCGGTCGGTGATCCAGCCGAGACGGAGGACGAAGTCGTTGCGGAGGAAGGCCAGCAGAACGTAGCCACTGCCATAGAGAACTGCGCCGATTTTGAGGAAGGTTAGGAAAAGGAGCGGGAGGCTGAACGGGATGAAGGTATGTGAGATGGCGGCTCCGCCGAAAGGAAGCAGAAGCGCGGGTGTTGCGTCGCGAAGGCGTCTCCAATTGGTGGCGAACATGAAGAGAATGCCGCCCGCGAAGAGGAGCGCGATCTCGTTGGCGCCGAGGAAGTAGAGCGCAATGACCGCGATGGCCAGCGCGGCGAGAAATTTATTCTTGAGGGCTTTGCTTCCGAGTGTCCACAGGGCTTGCGCGATGATGGCAATGACAACGGGTTTAACGCCGTAGAGTAGCCAGCCAATTTGCGGGAGCGTCCCGAATTCAACGTAGAGCCACGAAAGCGCAAGAACAATGAGCGTGGCGGGCGTGACGAAGCAGAGGCCGCTGACGATCAGTCCCGCCCAACCCGCGCGCAGGTAGCCGATGTGGATGACCATCTCGGTGGAGTTGGGGCCTGGGATCAAATTGGTCGCGCCGAGCAGGTCGAGGAATTGTTCATCGGTCAGCCACTTGCGGCGGACAACGACTTCATCGTGGTACATCGCAATGTGCGCGGCAGGACCGCCGAAGGCGGTGAATCCAAGTTTGAGGAAGAGCGCGGCAACTTCGAGGAGGGGGGACATGAAATTAGGAATTACGGGTTAGGAATTGTGAAATCATAATTCCTAATTTGTCAGCGCGTCTGGTCGGCGTCGCGCCACCAGCGATAGGTCGCGGCCAGGCCGAGGAGGAAGGTGACAAGCAGGATGATGTAACTATGCCCGCCAAGGACTTCCGCGCGCGGTCCCGCCGCACCGCTGAACAGGCCAGGGATTGCCCACGGGAATCTATCCCCCCAGCCCATGATAGCCGCGAACTGCGCCAGAACCATGGTGAAAATCGTCCAGCCGAAGGGAGGCATGTAGCCGCGTCCTGTGCTGGCGATGAAAGCGACGAAGGGAATCAGTCCAAGCGTGAAGAGCGTGCATCCCATCACGCCGAAAAATGTAGATGCGAGCAATTCCGTTGACCAGCCAGGCAGACCAATCAAGTTTCCCACGAGGAGCGCTACGCCAAAGATAAGCAGGGTGGCCAGCAACGACCAAATGCCAATCACGATGAACTTGGCAGTGACGATGGTTTCGCGTGAAGTTGGAAGCGCCAGCAGTTCCTTGGCGGTGTGATCGGAGAACTCACGCCCAAAGACCCAGGTGGCGACGATCGAGACCAGTACCAATCCGCCTGCCGCGACAGCCTGTAAAAGAAAGTTGAAATAGGCGGGCCAGTCTGCCACACCGACCATGAGTTGCGCTTTGGCGCTGATTAATCCCATTGCCTTTGCCGCTTCAGGGTCTTTGAGGATGATCATGAAGAGTCCGCCTGCCAACGGTGCCATGCAAAATCCAAGCGCGGTGAAGTATGGCACCTTCGAACGGCGCATTTTGAGGGTTTCAACCCAGAGGGCGGAGGAGAGATTGTTCATTGTCCGCCTCCTGTCAACTGCATAAAGTGCTCTTCCAAATCCTGTTGTTTGACCGCAAGATGCGTCGGCGGCGCGCCCGCGTTGACGAGAATCTGCGCGATGGAATCGGGATG
>JAYRVQ010000002.1:0-2012 GCA_041918465.1 Anaerolineales bacterium | reverse complement strand
TTCTCGTCCACTTTGCTGACCCATTCGGGGAGCAGGCGGTCGAGCGACATGGCCACCATGACGCGCGTCATGCCGATGTAGCAGTTATGCACGATCTGGTGCGAGTTGAGGATGTAGCCGAGGCCAATGATGATCACAACCAAGGGACTCGCTGTAATGGCAACGGTGATCATGTTCGGCCACAGGTAGAAGCCAGCGATCTTGGCTTCCTCGAGCAAAGCCCAATATCCTGCGCCTGCCACATAAAGGAATTCGGTACCAACGGCTTTCTCAATCGCCCAGGCCAGTAGGGCAAGCAGAATGCCTGTAACGACCAACGAACCGACGATGATGAACATCTGGCTCTGGAACGAGCGCGCGTTCTTGATCTCTCCATTTTGCTGGGCGGAGTAAGTCGCCCATTGCAGCGAAGTCCACGCGATGGGGGCGACAAGCAAGGTTGCCATCAGACTGAACGGAGGGTTCAGGTCAATGCCCGCGGCGATGGAGGCGTCCTTGGCGGTTTGCACAAAATTCTTCACGCCGCTGATCGCTTCGGCGAACGAGTCGATACGCGCCATCGAAGTGGCGGGGTTGGCGGTGAACAGCACCACCAGCATGGTCAGGAAGGCGAGGATGGTGCCGATGATCATCACGGTCTGGAAGCGGACGTAGTTTTTGAATCCGCTAATGAGGATGAGGGCGGCCACGAAGGCGTTCAAAATGCTCGTGATGATGATGCCCGTCGAGGTGGTGAACCAGATTCCAAGTCCAGACATGGCCGCGCTGCCCGTGGTCGCGCCCAGCCCGAGGAAGAGCGGAGCGAATCCGAGATACGAAAGCAGCCAGCCCGAAAGCGCCACCCATTGCAGAATCCAGATCACGTAACCAGACATCACAACGGTGAACGCCGTCCCGCCGCCAAACACGCGGCTTTGGAACACATAGTCGCCGCCCGAGCGCGGGAGCGCGGTGGACAGCCAAACGTACACAAGGGCAATTGGAATTTCGATCACCATCGCCAGCAAAATGCCCCACACCAGTTTGCCGCCAGGAAGCGCGCCAGGCGCCCACAAGTACGTCCACGGGAAGATCAGTCCCATCGTCAAAATGTTGTAGACGAAGGCTGAGAATGGAGACATGACACGCACCAAGCCCGAGGCTTTTCGGGTAAAGACTTCAGGTTTTGCTGTAGCAGTAGCCATTGCATTTCTCCTTTGGGTCAAAAATTTCAAACGTGGCGATTTAAAACTTTCTGCTGACCTTGCATCACGACATAACTGCCTCCTGGTGGGATTTTCAATTTATCCGCTTGTCATTTGATACCCCTGAATTTCTCCATCCACAAAATTCACCAGACAGCCGCGTAGGATTCCCTCTCCGTACTCACTGCCTGGATTAATACACGTTGTACGCCCGATTCTTGCCACGGACTGCGACTCGTGGATGTGTCCATGCAGGCTGAGCATTGGCCCGTACTTTTCGATCGCCGCGCGGACCGAGGAACTGCCCGCGCCGTGCATGACGGCCTGCCCGCCCTGAACGATCTGCGTCGGCGGGTCCTTCGTCCAATCCAGCATCGGACAAGTGTCCAGCGTCGAGTCTTTCGGCGGATCGTGGAAGTTGAAAATGGCTTTTTGCATATCGGGAACTTTCGCCGCCATTTCCTCGATCATCTTCCCCAGTTCCTCTTCGGTTGTCTCGCGGGGAGTCTTCCACGGGGTCGGTGTGCTGATTCCAACCGAGATCATCGAGTGGTCATCATCCACCATCACCATTTCGTTTTCACAAGCGACCAATGATTGTGCGCCTTCGCGCTTGATTGCCGACAACACATCCCATTCATCATCGTTCCCGCCCGTGACGAAACACTTGATGCCCGTACCGTTGAGACGTTCCTCGGCCAAGTCCACCCAGCGGCCGAGTTTCTTGCGCGCCTCTTCATGGAACAACGCGTCCACAGCCTTCTGGTCGGCGGAGAGGGCGCGAAACTCTTCCTCGTCCATCACCTTGTAATAAAAGCCCAGCGTGTC
>JAYRVQ010000001.1:0-2233 GCA_041918465.1 Anaerolineales bacterium | reverse complement strand
TACATCTGCCACGCGGGGAACAACCAGGCGAAGGAAAAAGCCGCCGCGCACGAAGGGATGGTGGCTCCGCTTTCTGACGTGAAGGCCGCCTGCCAACAGTGCCACGTCGCGGACCTGGACGCACGCGCGAAAGTCTACGCGGACGCGCTGGGGGTGGAAGTCGGTGCGGGGACGGGCGCGCCCGCTGAAGGGTCGGGGGAAGCGGCGGTTCCCGTCAGCGCGGATGCCGCTCCTGTTGCGTCGTCATCCTGCAACGAGATCGTGGTCGATGATCCGAACGCGGTCAATTACGCGGCGAACTATGAAGAGATCGTGTTGGGCAAAAAGCCGACGAACTGGGGCAACATGATTTTGATGGGCATGATCGGAATGATGGCGCTCGGCGGTGGCGGATTTGTTGTGACGCGCGAGAAATTCATCCACGTGAAATTTGGCGACACGCGCAAAGTGGAGAACGAATATCCCGCCGACGTGGTGGAGATGCTGCCGAAGATCGCGGGACTCAAGACCGACACGCGCAAGTCGTTGAAGAATGTGTTGGATCACAAGAAGGCCGACAAGGCGCTCGACCTGCTCGATACCATCATCAAGAAGGATGAGGAGTAAGCCATGAAATTTATTTTGAATTACATCCGCAAGGAAGAGTGGTCGCCGTACGTGGCGGGCGTGTTGCTCGGACTGGTGGGAATCGCGGCGGTGTGGGCGAGCAACAACCTGCTCGGCGCGTCGGGCGCGTTCGAGAATCTCGCGGGCATGTTCGGCAAATGGATCGCGCCTGCCGTGTTCGACAACATGTATTTCAACTTCATCATGCCGCCTGGAATTTCCTACGGCGTGTGGATGCTGGTCGGCTTGTTCTTCGGCGGGATGATCGGCGCGGCCACGAGCGGGACGCTGTTGTGGGGGAAGAAGGGCGCGGCGAATTCGGACGCGCAATGGAAGCGGATCTTTGGCGCGCAGACGTGGAAGCGCTGGTTGATCGCTTTTGTCGGCGCGATCATTTTGGAATATGCGGCAGGCATCGCGGGCGGTTGCACGAGCGGACTCGCCATTTCGGGCGGGATGTTGCTGGCTCCCGCGGCGTTCCTGTTCATCATGGGCATGTTCGCTTCGGGCATTGTCACTGCGCTCATTATCTATCGCAAGAATTATTAGGAGACCACATGACAACTATTGTTCTTCCCCTGGTCTTTGGCGTCTTCTTCGGTTTCGCGCTGAACAAGGCTGGCCTGACCAAATATCATAAGATCGTGAACGTGTTCCGCTTCACTGACCTGGCGGTGTTGAAGTTCATGATGACCGCGCTGGTGGTCGCCATGAGCGGACTGTATGCCCTGCGCGGACTCGGCTGGATCGAATTTCCAAATGTCCCTGCGACATACATCGTGGGCAATCTCGTGGGCGGGTTGATATTCGGTGTGGGCATGGCGCTCACAGGATACTGACCAGGCACTTGCGCCGCCGGTGGCGGCGAAGGCAAACTCGATTACATTGTCCCTGGCCTGCTTGGCTTTTTGACTGGCGCCGTGATCTACGGCTTGACCTATCAACAGGTGTTCCCACAAATCTCGGCGATTGCGAGTTATGGTAATGCGATCATCCCCGACCTTTGGAATGTCAGTCCTTTCCTGTTCATCCTGATGTTCTCTTTGATGTCGCTGTTGCTCTTCTATTTGATCGACCGCGTGGGATGGCAGAGGAAAGAAAGAGAGTAGAGAATAGAGAGAAGTCCCGTTGCTTGATTGACTGTTCTCTACTCTCTAATCATCTGCTCTCTCGGAGAATTTTTATGACACAAACAATCTCAAGAAGAGATTTTCTCAAAATCGGCGCGGCGACGGTGGGCGCGCTGGCGGTCGGCTCGATGTTGTCGCCGAAGGTGGCGCAAGCGGCGCGGGAGGCGGGACACGTCAACGCGGAGGGCGATGGATTCGTCCCATCCATGTGCGAGATGTGCGTGTGGCGTTGCGGGCTGATCGCCAAGGTGGTGGACGGGCGCGTCGTCAAATTGGACGGCAACCCCGAACATCCGCACTCACGCGGGAATTTATGTCCGCGCGGGCAATCAGGGCTGATGAACACCTACGACCCCGACCGCGTGCTGACTCCCCTCGTCAGGGTGGGAAAACGCGGCGAAGGACTCTTCCGCCAGGCGTCGTGGGATGAAGCGCTGGACATTGTCGCTTCGAATATGCTGTCAATCAAGGAAAAGTATGGCGCGGAGGCGATGGTC